>DATGOS010000562.1:0-7155 GCA_035305725.1 Cyclobacteriaceae bacterium | reverse complement strand
AAGTATTTTTCAAGCATCCTTCACAATTTGATCAGCAACGCCCTAAAATATCGATCTCCGGACAGAAAATCAGAAATATCCATTACGACCACTCGCATCAAGGACACCGTTTTACTATCTGTAAAGGATAACGGACTGGGCATTGACACCGTGAAGCACAAGGACAACTTGTTTAAGATCAGAAAGGTATTTCACCGGCATCCCGATGCAAAAGGATTTGGCTTGTTTATTACCAAGACCCAAGTTGAAGCAAGGGGCGGTGAGATTTGGGTTGAAAGCGAGCCGGGGCAGGGCAGTACCTTTTTTATAAAATTCAAAAAACAGCGAATTGATCCCAATAAAGAACCTTCTTCTGGTTGACGACGACGAAATCTTCACATTTCTGACCAAAAGGACCATTGAAGAAACCAAATTGGTGGAAAAAGTTAAAATCTTTGGAAATGGGCAGGATGCCATAGATTTTCTGGAGCAAGCAATCGAGCATAAAGGGGTCCTTCCGGACTTTATATTTTTGGACATCAATATGCCCATACTGGACGGATGGGGGTTTCTGGAGGAGTTTATATCCATAAAGGCTGCCCTGGGTAAAAAAGTCACCATTTTTCTTATCAGCACCTCCATTTCACCACATGATATCGAGCGGGCTTACAGTATCTCCGAAGTCTCGGATTTTATCGTCAAACCGCTCACCAAAGAGAAACTTTTCAATATCCTGTATAATTTCTAAAGCGACCCTCCGGTATGGGTTCTTCCTTCTATTTTAAGGATGAGTCTCTAAGGATTTCCAGGTGATGTTCAAAATGGCCGGCGATAATAAAAAGCAACGCCCTTGCACTGGTTGCGAAACCGTTGACTGTTCCTATCCGGGCACTGGCTTCTTCATTCAGATTTTTGATAAAGTAGGACAGAGACCGCCGGGTCAGTTCAAAGTCCTCCAAAAAATCCGGAAGCGGGACGCTGTTGAAGTCGGTAGCGATGACATAGTCGTCCTGATCAAAACCCGGCAATTCCTGGCTTTCATTCCGGGCGATGCATAAAGCCCTGAAATACATTATTTTTTCCGTATCATTGATATGCCCCAGGAGCTGCTTGTATGTCCATTTGCCGGGTTTGTAAGGCAGGACCGTTTTTTCTTCGGGAATTTGTTTGAAGAAAAACCTCAGGTCATTCACTTGCGCTGCCAACAGTGCTGCCACGTCTTCTCCCTTTACTTTCGAGACGTAATTTTCATAATAAGGGCCATATTCATTATCTTCCGGAAACTTTATCATAATTCAAATATAAAAAACGGATCCTTTTTTCTAAAGGCTTTGCCGGGTAAAAGCAAAGGTTTGGAATACCCTCACGTTAAAGCCTGATCACCTTGCCGCATATCTACCTATAACTAAATATTGCATGGACCGAAGAAATTTTATTCAACGCTTCAGCCTCGGAACCGGTGCATTGGCCACGGGTTCTTTTCATACAATACACCAAAGCTTTAAAGGACAGGTGGATGCCGATCCCGACAACCCTCGTATTTCCGCGGATTTGGTGATAGCGGGAGGAGGTCTGGGCGGCTGTGCGGCGGCTTTTTCGGCCTTAAGAAACGGTTTGTCCGTGGTGCTCACCGAAGAAACGGATTGGGTCGGCGGGCAGCTTACATCCCAGGGCGTTCCGCCGGATGAACACCTCTGGATCGAAACACACGGGTCCACACAATTGTACAGGGACTTCCGCAACGCGATCAGGGACTATTACAGAAAAAACTATCCCCTGCGGGACGAGGCAAGGGCAAAGGAATTTCTTAATCCCGGCGACGGAACAGTTTCAAGACTATGCCACGAACCCAGGGTGGCCCTGGCTGTTTTGCTGGACATGATGGCGCCATACAGGAGCTCCCGCAAGCTCCTGTTGCTTCTTCAGCACAAAATCGTCCACGCAGAGGTTCAGGGGAATAAAGTGATGAGCCTGGTTGCCAAAAACCTTTTGACAAACCAAAGTACGCGTTTAACGGCGCCGTATTTTGTGGATGCTACGGAACTTGGCGACTTGTTGCCCCTGACTGGCACTGAATACGTGACTGGCACCGAATCCAAAGCGCAAACCAATGAACTTCACGCGCCGGAAAAAGCAAACCCGGTAAACAATCAGGCTTTTACGGTTTGCTTTGCCATGGATTATCTTCCGGGGGAAGATCATACCATAGAGAAACCCGGCGATTATGACTTTTGGAAAAATTTCACCCCCAAAATGAATCCGCCATGGTCTGGTCCGCTGCTCGATTTAATGTATTCAAATCCACGTACGCTGGAACCTAAGGTACTGGGGTTTAATCCTGAAGGCAAACCTACCGGTGACGCCTTGAATCTATGGAATTACAGGAGAATCATTAATAAGCAGAATTTTGAACAGGGTTTTTATAGGAGTGACATCACCCTTATAAACTGGCCACAAAACGACTATCTCCTTGGCGACATCGTAGAGGCAAGTGAGGCTGAGTTTAAACGGCACGTTGAAAACGGTAAGCAACTTAGCCTTTCCCTGCTATATTGGTTACAGACGGAGGCACCCGGGGGGCAGGAAGGAAGGGGCTGGCCGGGACTGCGGTTGAGGGAGGATGTTATGGGCACGGAGGATGGGTTGGCAAAATATCCGTATGTGCGTGAATCCCGAAGGATCAAAGCGCTTTTTACCGTCCTGGAGGAGCATGTGGGGGCGGATAACCGGGCCCTGGTCGCGGAGGGAGAAACGGGAAGGTCTGCTGCGGATTTCTACGACACCGTAGGTACAGGCTATTACCATATTGACTTGCACCCGAGCAGTGATGGCGACAATTACATCGATTTTAAATCACTGCCGTTTCAGATACCCTTAGGAGCCCTGCTTCCCGTCCGCATGGACAACCTGCTGCCGGCAAACAAGAATATCGGCACCACACACCTGAGCAATGGCTGTTACCGGCTCCATCCGGTGGAATGGAGCATCGGTGAGGCGGTGGGGATGTTGGTGAGTTTCGTCACGCGCGGGGAACTGCTGCCAAGGGAAGTCAGGCAAAACCCGGGTCACCTGACAGATTTTCAAAGTTTCATCCGGTCCCAGGGTATTGACACCCATTGGCCTGAAGGTTAAATTCCCCTGTAGTTTTCGTAAGGAGAATGAAAGCGCGGAACGCCGGTTTTTTTACGAAACCTTTGTTAGAGGAAAATTATTACTATATTGCTATTCCAATGAAGTAGTGTTTACAAGTTATTGAAAGCTTCCAAAATTTCCGTGAGTTGATCTATACCCCCAACAAAAACAAAATAAAAGGTCGGGGAATCGGGGCGCTTTTGGAGATATGGATTTCTGCCGAGGATGCTTTCACAACTTCTTTATAAAAGACATATTATTTTAATAGTTATATCACACTTTTATTTTACTATCGATGGCCGTTGTTGATTCCGGATTGAAAAGCCCCCGTTTAATTTCCCTGGATGTCTATCGGGGATTAACCATGTTTCTTTTGATCGCTGAAGGGGCGCTGGTGTACAGGGCATTAAACGAAATGTTTCCGGAGGGGACGGCAGGCAGTCTTGTGGTGACGCAGTTTTTGCATCATCCCTGGAACGGCCTTCGCTTTTGGGATCTGATCCAGCCTTTTTTCATGTTTATCGTGGGGGTAGCCATGCCGTTTTCCCTGTACAAAAGACTCTCCAGAGATGGCAGTTGGTCCAGCGTAAACAGACATATCGTTCAAAGGTGCTTTTTGCTGTTTCTTTTTGGGGTGGGCTTGCATTGCTGGTACAGCAAGGAACTGGTATGGGAGCTGTGGAACGTGCTCACCCAGCTCTCCTTTACCATTTTGTTTACTTATTTAATTATTAACCTGCCACTCAGGACCCAGTTGCTGATTTCCGTGGGTTTGCTGTTGTTGACTGAAATCCTGTACCGCTTGTATGATCCTGAAAATCCGTTTGTAAAGGGTGAAAACTTTGGGTCATGGATGGATATGGTACTTATGGGTAAGATAAACAACGGGGGATGGGTAGCCATCAATTGCATACCGACCGCGGTGCATACCGTTTGGGGGGCGATGTGCGGCAAGATACTGATGACGGACAAGAGCTGGGGAGAAAAGATTAAAATATTCGTGACCGCCGGCCTCATTTCCCTGGTCATTGGCTATGGCCTTGATTGGCTCAACATTACGCCCATCATCAAGAGAATTTCCACGACCTCCTTTGTGTTGGCCTCAGGAGGTTGGGCTCTGCTTGCCCTGGCTTTCTTTTACTGGCTGGTGGATGTAAAACAGGTACATTCATGGACCAAATTTTTTATTATCGTGGGGATGAACTCGATCTTTATTTATTTGTTTGCCGGGCTGCTTGGCCGATGGCTGGTTGATTTTGTAGCGATATTCAGCTTTGGGTTCCTGGCACCTCTTGGTTTTTCAGACCTTACCTTATCCCTGATCAACGCCTTGATCGTGCTTGCCATCATGTGGTACCTGTGCTATTTCCTCTACAAAAAGAAGATATTCTTTAAGGTTTAGTTATTCACCCGTTCCTTTCTGAGGTCGTCGAAGCCACCCGCTTCCATCTGGCTAACATATTTGACTCACCGGAGTCATTACTGTACAGCGATCCGGAGAGTTAAGTTGCCAATTTTTCTAACCGTGACCCTCGACTGTCGGGCCGTGGGCTGTATTCATTACGCTTTTCCCGATAGGGGAACTAACGTCCTTTGTTTACCTTCCTGGAACCGGCCAGGAAATGGAATTCTTGTTTGGTCAGGAAAATACAAAAAACTATTTAAAAAAATCAAACATGTATTTGAAATGCCAAAATTATTTCCATTATTGAAACGAAAAGAAACTTTAATAGTTGTGTTATATTATTTCAGATTAATCCTTAGTTATGAAAAACATGCTAGCTTTTGCAAAAGCTTTCCTGCTTTTGCTTTCCGCAGTTTCATTTGTGCTGAATGCACATGGACAGGACGTCTTGGTCTCCGGCAAAGTTTCTTCCAATGATGGAGTTCCCTTACCCGGTGTCACGGTTTTAGTAAAAGGAACTACTATAGGGACCGTTACAGATTTCGACGGGGATTATTCCCTGGGCGTAGGGGATGAGGATGCAACCCTTGTATTTTCATTTATCGGCTACACCTCCCAGGAAGTTCCGGTGAATGGAAGAAGTATAATTAACCTTGAAATGACTGAGGATGTGCAGAGTCTGGAAGAGGTGGTGATCGTAGGATACAATGCCAAGAAACAATCCGAATTATCGAGTTCCGTGTCGGTCATATCCGGGGAGGATATCAGGGACGTTACCTCCAACAGCCTGCCTAATCTGCTGCAGGGAAAGGCGGCAGGGGTGGTGGTATCCAATTCTTCAGGAAATCCCACTTCAGAGGCCAATATTGTGATACGCGGATCAAGTTCTATTTCGGCAGGATCCTCCCCCCTGTATGTGGTGGACGGCATTATCGGTGGCACGGCCAATCCCAATGATATAGAATCGGTTACGATCCTTAAAGATGCGGCTGCCACAGGTTTATATGGATCCAGGGCGGCAAACGGAGTTATTATAATTACCACCAACTCGGGGAAATCTGGCAAAACCAGGGTAAATGTCAGTTCAACGGTCGGTTTTAACAGGGCCACCACCGGAAATTTTGAAGTGATGGACGCACAGCAGCTTTATGACTACCAGAAAACATTTTGGGATCCCGCTACCTGGGAAAGAGACCGCCCGGCCAGCCTGCTTTCCCAAAACACGAATTGGCAGGAACTGGCTTACCGGACCGGAATTACCCAAAACCATGTTTTGTCAATTTCGGGAGGATCTGACAAAACCCAGTTTTACGTATCGGGAAATTATTACAAAGAAGAGGGTACGGTTAGACATACCGGTAACGAGGTGATCAATATACGGACAAACCTGACCCACAACATCAATGAAAAACTCAGGCTAAGCGTAAGGCTGAACGCCCAGACCAGCAGGGGAGAGGACGAGGCTTCTGGGAACTACGGGGCCATCAGTGCGGCAATCAGAAACATCCCCTGGGATAATCCATATAATCCGGATGGATCCATTAAAATCGGCACTGAGCCCGGGTGGATAGGCCGGGAAGCGGATAATTTTCTTCATGGCTGGCAATACAATTTTGACCGCAACAGAGAGGAGGTCATGACCGGGGATATCAATTTGGAATATTACATATTGCCCAACCTGACCTTTTCGACCTACAACCGGGCCAGCTATTCCCATGAAAAAGCCGAACTGTATTATGATGTTCGTGCAAAAGCGGGAAAAGGTACAGGGGAGTTAACCAACAACATATATTACTCCAGGAATTTGATTACCTCCAACAGGTTGAATTATGACAAGAGTTTTGGCAAACATGGCCTAAGCGCAATCCTGGTTGGAGAGGCAGAAAAGAATTTCCGGGATGAAAATACGCTTTTTGGAAAAAATCTGGCGCCCGGCTTACATGTGATGGATGCGGCAGCCAATATTATCGCCTCAGGCAGCCCGGGCAATACTTCTGAAAACGTTTTCTCGAAAGGGCTGGTACAGGTGGATTACAATTATGACAACCGGTATTTTGCTATCGGCTCCTATATCCTTGAATCGTCCTCAAGGTTTGGGGCCAACAACCGGTCCGCGAATTTTTATACCTTAGGCAGTTCCTGGATATTGAGCAACGAAGGGTTTATGAAAGACCAGGAGCTGTTTGATATGTTGAAAATCAGGGCCAGCTACGGCTCTACGGGCAATGCCAGTATCGGCGACTACCAGTCATTGGGCCTGTACAGTTTTGGGAGACAGTATGCGGGAAACCCCGCTTCCTACCCGTATCAGTTGGCCAACCCGTTTTTGACCTGGGAGAAGGTTAAGACCCTGGATATCGGTCTGGATATAAGTATCATCAGCAGAATTTCCCTTAATCTGGACTGGTATGACAAGACTTCCAAGGGGCTGTTGCTGGATGTTCCCCTGCCCTATACCAGTGGCTATTCCTCTATTACAAAAAACATAGGATCGGTGGGGAACAGGGGCGTTGAAATCAACCTGAATACCATAAATTTTAACAAACAGGATTTCAGATGGGAGACCAATTTCAATATATCCTTCAACAACAACAAAGTACTTGCCCTTAATGAAGGCAAAGCCATTACCGTGGACAACG
>DATGOS010000561.1:0-3055 GCA_035305725.1 Cyclobacteriaceae bacterium | reverse complement strand
AGTGTGCAGCGAGGTAAGCTGCCACTGCGCACTGTCTTTCACCAGGACCACAATGGATTCGCCCGGATTGGGGACTCCGTCTCCGTTCCCGATGCCGAGCATGCCCGTTATGGTATCATTCCCTCCCCGCGCATAGGTAAAGGTCCTGCCATCAGCTATTTCATATTCCAAAGCCGGCGCTACCTTCGGCTTGACATTTACCGTAAAAGACCTGATCCATTGGTTTCCTGCTTCATCGGATATGGCGAGATCAAACTTTTGAATGCGGACGGTATCGGAATTAACGTGGATCACAAAAGGAGCTGGTGCCGTGAGGGTGTCCAGGGGCCCGATATCCCCAAACTTGGCGGTACTTCTTTTTATGTTTGACGCTTTTCCAAACGGAACCAGTTTTGCGGTGACTTTGCCAGCCTTGCCCCCACCTTTATTGATCAGTGTTATTGAGATAGGAATATCGGCTCCGGCGCTGGCCCAGGTATTTGTTCCGATATTGACCGAGGCAATGGAGATATTTGGGGCTTCTGCCGTTTCCAGAATCCCCACCTCCTGTAGTCCTCCGTTTAAGGGTATGCGCAGCCGGCCCTCCCCGTCCGATGTAATCCTTTTTTGCATTTTTTCTCCTTTGGAAAGGTCCACAATGTTGACCAGGTAATCTGCATTCGTCTGATAAAGTGGTGCTGTAAACACCTGCAACTTCACCATAGGAACGGTTTCCCCCACCGGGAGCGTCCTCCTTACACTGACCCTGAAGCCCTCTTTATCCACATCTTCCAAAACGGTAAATCCGGGTACGTTCCTATCGGATTGAACAGTATAATCCCAAACAGAGAATTCAGGATATACGTCAATATGATTCCATTGCCGGGGCTTCCCTATGGGCTTGCTGAACACCTCCGTAAACATTTTGAACATGTCGTCCAAGCCCAGCACATCATGTTCGCCCGGATAGATCTGGCTTTCATAATTGTCCATTACCTGTAACCAGTACTGGTTAATGTCCCGGTGGTAGGCCCTGATAAAATCCCTGTCGCCATAGTGCAGCCGCAGCTTCAGCGCCTCGTAATTCTTGTACATGTCCCTATGGTAATATTCCACCGAAAAATCCCTGGGGCCCACCTGGAATTCCGGGGATCCGCAAAAACTTCCAGCGGCAGCCAGCAAATGGGGATATTTGCCCGCTATCCAAAAGGACATAAAACCACCCATCGACAGGCCCGAGATCGCCCGGTTTTCTCTCTTTGCAATAGTTCGGTAATTGGCATCAATATGTGTTACAATTTCAGGAAAATAAAGTGGAAATTGACGGTGGGTATGTACCGGACCAATGTTGTAGGGGCGCAGGTTATAAGGATCTTCGGGATTTGAATTGTACCCGTCGGTTTTGACCACAATCAGGTCATACCTGGCGGCCATTTCGGCAAGACGCTCATCATCGGTGGGTTCATCCGACGTTTTGTTTTTCCGTAGACTACCAAAATATCGTTGGGACCAGCCGTGAAAATAGTAAACCACCGAATACCGCTTGTCCCCCGCATCGTAATAATCGCCAGGCAAAAAAATGCGGTAGTTTCTAAGCTCTCCCAGCACATGGCTATAATGTCTGGAGTCCATGACAATGGCATTTTCCGGGTCGCCTGAATATTCCCCGGCGTGGCCAGAAGGCCAAGCTGCGATAAAAAAGTAAATGAAACCAAAAATGATCAGTTTAAATTTTATCCTACTCGGGCTGCCTCCATGGATTTTTTTTCGTGTCAATGCTTTTTATTTTAATTTATAAAACCTTACCTGGGCTGTTGTTCGACTTGCGTCTACTTGTGAATTGGAAGCCAATTTAAAAATCTTTTACGGAATATGGCTAAAATTTTATATTTTCGAATCTGTTGTCTTATAGACGGCAGGATTAGACTTATTTTTCCTTACGGTCTCAAAAAACGGACAACCTTGCGGGGTTTTCAACCATAACCGCGGACGGGGAAGGTGAAGGCGCTAAAGCAGACCGAACAATAAACCAGGCATACCATGCAAAAGACAAATGATTATTATCAGGTGGAGGATTATCATAAAGTGGAAAAGTATGACGTCCACACCCACGTGCTGACCTATGATCCAAGATTCATTGAATATGCCCGGGAAGACCTGTTCTCGCTGATCAGTATCAACGTGGACGTTCCGGAATATCCTTCCCTGCGGGAACAGATGTCCGTCACTAAAAGTCATGCTGATGCTTTTCCGGAAAATTTTTCGTTTTCCACAAGTTTTGGAGTGTCCCGGTGGGGAGAGGAGAAATGGCTGGAAGCGACCTGCGAGTACCTATCCGACACCATTGAAAAAGGTGCGATTGCGGTAAAAGTGTGGAAAAACATAGGTATGGAGTTGCTGGACGAGGAGGGTAAATTTGTGATGATAGACCATCCCCGGTTTGACCCTCTCCTGCAATTTATGAGGGACAAAAAAGTAACGTTGATCGGGCATTTGGGTGAGCCCCGAAACTGCTGGTTACCGGTGGAAGAAATGACCGTCAGTGGTGACAAAGACTATTTCAGCAAGCACCCGGAATACCATATGTATCTGCATCCGGAGTACCCCTCTTACGAAGAGCAAATCCAAGCCAGGGATCATATGCTGGAAAAACACCCTGATCTGCTGTTTGTGGGTGCCCATTTGGCCAGCCTGGAATATGATGTCGATGAACTGGCAAAAAGACTTGACAAATTTCCCAATATGGCCGTGGACATGGCGGAAAGGATTTCCCACCTGCAGCACCAGGCAGTCCGTGACTGGCAGAAAGTGCGGGATTTTGTTATAAAGTATCAGGATAGGCTGCTCTACGGGACCGATTTGGTCGATGATGGCTCGGAGGATGCAAACAGCTTCAAAAGACGCTGCCGGGAAATCAGGCTGAGACACTGGGAGTTTTTCGTGTCCGACCATGAAATGCAGGTGCCTAAAGTGACCGGCACCTTTCAGGGCCTGCACCTGCCGAAGCGGATAGTCAATAAAATATATTATGACAATGCGAAAAAGTGGTTTCCAGCCCTCGCCGGAAAATCTGCAT
>DATGOS010000560.1:0-3657 GCA_035305725.1 Cyclobacteriaceae bacterium | reverse complement strand
TCAACCGCATTTCCCTCCTCGCCCGCATTTTGAAATACACAGTCTACCCCCGAGGCCCTAAAGGCGTTTTTAAATTCCTCCTGCTCCCTCTGGTCGGTGACGATTCTTATCCTGGTGGCATCCTCGCGCATATCCTGCAATTCAAGCTGCGAGGCATCATCATTCATGGCATCCGCCATCGCCCTTCCGTCCACCGCCGCGCTGGGCATAAAACCATAGGTATCAAATACCAGCGAATTTTTGTGCAGCTCCAGACCGCGTTCCAGGTCCGCCTTGGTGGGCTTCAGGATATCCAATCCCAGTTCATAGGCAGCTTTAATCTGCTCCGTCATGACAAAGGAATCGTCGCGGGGCATCATCATCTTAAGCAGCGGACTTCCTTCAAGTTTCATAGATGACAGGACAGTAAGTCCTAGGGATGTACCCAAAAATTGGCCTCTGGTTATTTTTTTATCCATTATTGATGGTTTTAGGATTTACGATTGTTACTCAGCCCATTTAAGGAAATCGGAAAATGTCAAAGCGTTGGTACTGATTTGCAAAGCCGAGGAAGCACCCTCGGACCGGTAGGCGCTTTGTAATATTCCGAGGTCCCTATCAAGATCTGCTTTCCTCAAAAGCTGGCTGTTGGCATCGGTAACACCGGCCACCAGCAGTTTGCCTGGAGCCAGGCTGGCGGCAAGATCCGGCAGGTCATACGCAGTAAGTGCGCCCGGCACCAAGCTGTAAACATAATCGGTGTTATAATATTCATTTGTCACAAAAGACCGATAGGAAGCGTAAGGATCAATCAGCGCCACCCGTGAAATGGCAGGATCAAAGGCCGCAGCGTGCAACAAAGCCGGACCCATTTCCTCCCTGGCAACTCCATACACTTCATCCATTCCCTTCACCTCCTTCAACAGGCGGGAAAGCTTGTTTAAATCGGAAGCCTGAATCCCCACGATGCTTCTTCCCACCAGTATGGCGGAGAACCACACGTTGTAGGAGACATTGTTTATAAAAGCATCTCCTTTTAAAGTACCGTTGCCCAATTCACCGGTCCCGATCAGATCAGGTACCAGTATCGTAAAGCCCCTGGCCAGCACCTGACGCAGTTGCTCCTCATCCTCCATGATCCCGGCTTTCCCACGGGGATGCAAATAAACAATGGCTTTGGAATTGGAATTTTCAGGCACCAGCAACAGATAAGGTACCACATAATCCCCTTCACCTTTTATGAAGTATTTTTCCATGGCATAGCCGTCTTTCTGAATCCTTCCGGTAAATACCGCCTGATCGGTACCCGAGGGCTCCCTGTAGCCCGAAAGCCTTTTGGCTGCTTCGGTTACCCTGGACAGATGTGCTTTCAAATCCAATCGAGAATTTTCCAGCTTCCGGATAAATTCTTCAGATTCGGTGAGGTTTAGACTAAAGACCGTTTCTCCTCCAAAGGAGGTGGCAAGCTGGCCCGATGGCGTTTTTTGGAACTCTTCTTCTGTCAGGAGTTCCACCTGTTCTTCCTTAGGCGAGCCAGGCAGTGCTAAATGCTTCTGAAAGAAAGCGTACATGGCCTCCCGTGTTTTTTGGGTATAACCATGTCCGTGATCATCCTCCACGAACTCCAGATTGTCGGGCTTTCCAAAGATATCATAAACAGGCTTTAACTCTTCCATCGTCTCATACACCCCTTCTATACTGAAGAAGTCCGCGGTGGTCGCCATGACCAACGTGGGTTTTGGCGCCCTTGCTTCGATAAAATCCGCGTGGTCAATTCCTTTTTTTATTCCATGGTAAAAATTCTGTTCCCCATCCTGAACCCCAATCGATTCCATCAGACGGGTAAAATTGGTAATATAACAGGCAGGCGCCGAGGCCACCACCCGCTCATCCACGGCCGATATGTAGGCCGTTTGGGTACCTCCACCCGACAAGCCATGGACCCCTATTCTGTCGGGATCCACTTCCTTTCTGCTGATAAGGTAGTCGATACCCCTGATGCCATCCCAGGTGAAATAACGGGCCACGGACTGGCCTAACAATGCCGCCTGGGGTGCGGGATAGGAATGTTCCTTAGTAGAACTGCCGATTTTGGATACTCCTTCGTCCGCATCGAAATATTGCAGCCGCTCCCCCTGCCCGATCGGATCAATGGCCAACACCACAAAACCTTTTTTAACCAGGTTTAGCAAAGGAAGTTGATACACATCCCGGCGATAGGCGATACCACTGTGGCCTGAACAAAAAAGAATAGCAGGTGCCTTTTTTTGGGTTTTGTCGGGAATAAAAAGGGAAGCGGTGACGTAAAATCCCGGCAGGGATTCATAAACGATGTTTTCCATTGTATAGCCGGGCTTCTTCACGGTATTAAGCGTCCTGGCATTTAAGGGTGTCTTCTCAGGGAACTCGCCCAAGACCTCCCAAATGGAATTTTTTATTTGGGTTTGTCTTTGCTGCCAGTCGGCAACGGTGTTAAGCTGGGAAACCTGTTCCTTCCGGGCGTCCAGAAGTTCGACGGCCTCAGTGGTAAGGTATCTGTTTAGCGCATTGGGCGCATCGCTGTATTTGAGCCAGGTATTGATCACCCGGGTATCGTCCTGGGCATGCAGACCCTGATCCAGTCCCGGAAGAAGTGTGCATACAAAAAGGAATAACAGGCCGGGAAATTTAACCCGGGCCTGAATAGATCCATAAATTGATTTTATCATTTTAACTAAATTTGGTCCGAATTCAGGATGAAGTACCTCCTCCTCAATATCCCGGATTTTGCTCCAGATTGGGATTCCTGTCTATTTCATCCTGTGGTATCGGCAAATAATACATCTTTTCAGGGAAGTTCCTTTCCTGAAATTCCGAATAGACATAGGATTTCTCCCCCGTTACCTCATCCTTGAATATGTCCACCTTCCAGGCATTGACGCTCAAAACTTCCTCGGCAATTTTCCATCGGCGTACGTCAAAATAACGATGCTCCTCCATGTACAGCTCCACCTTCCTTTCGTTCATATACCTTTCCCAAAGCGCTTCCCCGCTTTCGGTTACCGGCGGCATATTTACACTGGGCCTGCTTCGTATCCTGTTGATGTATTCTCTGGCTTCGGCTTCGTTGCCCAGCATAAACATACATTCGGCATAATCCAGAAGTACCGCGTTGTAACGGATATACGGCCAGGGAGTACTGCCATTGTTCAATCCCCTTGGAACGACAATGTTTTCATTGGCAAATTTCCTAACATAGTATCCGGTGGTGGTCGCGTTCCAGGCTTCAATGGGTCCCTGATAGGAATCCAGGCCTCCAGGAATAAAGCATTCCACCTCTCTCCCCTGGTACATGGCGCCATCATACAAAATGCTGGCATAAAATCGCGGATCGCGGTTTTCCCACTGCCCGTTGTACGGATCGTATTCGGGATCATCCTTGGGCAGCAGCCCTGTGGTCCGCTCATAGGAATCCACCATGTTTTGCAGCGGATGGGTATGGGCGTAACCATAATATCCGGGAGGCATGTGGCTCCTTTCAGTGGGGAATTCCTCGTACTCGTCATTGTTGTAGAGCCTGGCCCAGATGATTTCGGAGTGATATAAATCATACTCCTTATAGGAGTCTCCGTAGTCATCATGCAGGCCGTATATACCCAGATCGATTACCGCTTTGGTCGCTTCCGCCGCCAGTTCCCA
>DATGOS010000559.1:0-4265 GCA_035305725.1 Cyclobacteriaceae bacterium | reverse complement strand
TTTTCCTCCACAGTGAAGGACAATGCCCTGGTGCTTGAAACCATGGCAGGACCTGACGATTTTGACAGCACCGTTTCCCACAAGCCCGTGCCCAAATACACGGAGCTGTTGGACCTGGATAAGTCGGTAAAAATTGCTTATATAAAGGAGGCCTTGCATTCCAAAGCTCTTCAGCAGGAAATCAAAGACAATACCCAGGGTTTACTTAACCGTCTGAAGGACGGGGGGCATCAGGTGGAAGAAGTGGATTTCCCTCTTTTGGAATATGTGCTTCCTACTTATTACATTTTGACCACCGCCGAGGCAAGCTCCAATCTTTCCAGATACGACGGGGTGAAATACGGCTACCGAAGTCCCAACGCACATAATCTGGAGAGTATGTATAAGCTTACCCGGTCCGAGGGATTTGGAGAGGAAGTAAAAAGGAGAATCATGCTGGGTACTTTTGTGCTGAGTGCCAGTTATCATGATGCTTATTTTACCAAAGCCCAAAGGGTTCGAAGATTAATCAAGGAGTTTACCGAGGATTTATTGACGAAATATGATTATATTATCATGCCTACGACGCCGACCACGGCTTTTAGGTTTGGGGAACATTCCAATGACCCGGTAGCCATGTATCTTGAAGATCTCTTTACGGTGCAGGCGTCCGTTTCCGGTGTACCCGCCATCTCGGTACCTAATGGGAAAGACGCCAACGGTTTGCCTGTAGGTGTCCAGATTATGGCCAACGCCTTCAAGGAGGCATCATTGTATGCATTTGCCCAATACATAGAATCTAATCATTGACCCAAAATTGTCCAGACCATGAAAAGATTTAAAAGGATTGTTTACCTATCGTTTTGCCTAAATTTCCTTTTCATTTTTGTTTCTCCCGCACAGGGAGATCTGGATTTTGCACAGGAAGAAGTGATCATGCCCGTTTACGACTATGAATTCATTCCTGATTTTACCTATGAGGAGGTTGAACAACGGGTAAACAACATCTCCTCCGAAATGGGTTTTGAGCTTAATGAGACCATTTTTGCCTTTATTAATTATTTCACCGTACGAAACAGGGACTACACCAGGATGGTGTTGGCCAGAAAGGATATTTACCTGCCGTTATTTGAAGAAGCACTGTTAAGGCACGCCATGCCGGATGACATCAAGTACCTGGCCATCATCGAATCTGGACTCAACCCCCGGGCACGTTCCAGGGTAGGTGCCATGGGCCTTTGGCAGTTTATGCCTGCCACGGGCCGGGAATACCGGCTTTTCGTCACCAACCACATTGACGAAAGAATGGACCCCGAACTCTCTACCGAGGCGGCTTTTAAATACCTGAGGGTGCTGCATAACATGTTCGGCGACTGGGAACTTGCCCTTGCCGCCTACAATTGCGGACCTGGAAACGTAAGAAAGGCTATACGCCGGTCTGGCGGAAAAAAGTCCTTCTGGGAAATTTACAATTATCTGCCCCGGGAGACCCGAAGTTATATTCCCCAGTTTCAGGCAATGATGTACGTATTCCGGTATGCGGAAGCCCACAATTTTGTACTTGAAGAGCCAACCTTTCCAATTGCTTACGAAAAAGTTCAGTTTAGTAACGGGTTACATTTGGAGCATCTTGCAGAACTCACCGGCGTTTGCCTGGAAGACCTGGAAGAACTGAACCCTTCCCTATTACACCGGCAGCTTCCCGATAACCAAATCAATACGGCGCTGCGGATTCCCGTTGCTAAAGCCCAGTTTTTGGCGGACAACCAGGACTGGATCATGGATTCGCTTCATGTGAAAGCTGCCCGCTTTGTGGCAAACCAGTACGAAAGGCCAAAGGAGCCCATGCAACAAGCCTCAGAAAGGATTACCTATCGAATCCGTTCCGGCGATGCCTTGGGTACCATAGCCCAGAGGTACAGAACCTCCGTCAGCGATCTTAAAAAATGGAACGGATTGTCCTCCAACCTGATCAAACCGGGCCAGACCCTGGTAATTTATCCCGCCAAAGGCTACTTCGACCGAAATGTCGCTTCCGCCTCCTCCGGACAGTCCACCCCGGAAAACCAGAACGGCAAAATTTATACCGTACAACCGGGCGACTCATTGTGGCTGATCTCCAGGAAGATTGACGGCGTCACGATCGAGCAAATCAAAAAGCTTAACAACTTAAACAACAACAACATTAAACCTGGGCAAAAATTAATTATTGGCTGAGCTGTAAACTAAATATTTAATTTTACTTTTTTTCTGAGGTTTTAATTTTGTAAATTGGAATTTCCAAAAACCTGAAGCATTAGCCATGTCAAAAATTAGAGCAATATTAATAGGGCTGTCGTTTTCCATTCCGTTATTTCTGGGGACTGCTTGCGGCGATGACTGGAACACGGAAGAGAACAGCAGCAAACCCAGGGCAAGTGGCGACATCGGGGAAATTATTCTGGTGATGGATTCCGCGCTTTTTCACGGCCCTGTGGGGGACGCGGTGAGGGGCGTTTTTGAGGATGACATCCAGGGGTTGGTGCGGCAGGAAAAAATCTTTAATCTAAGGAGGGTGGATCCCGAATCCATGAACAGGGTTTTGAAGAGGGCACCGAATATCGTCTATGTTACTACTTTTGACGGAACTACCCCTGGAAGCAGGATTATCAACAGGCAATTCAACCAGACCTCAAAGGAAATGGCCGAAGAGGACCCCAAGTTATTCATGCTTCGCATTGAAAATGAATTTGCCAGAGGTCAGGAAGTACTTTACCTTTTCGGAAACAACGAAGAACAACTTATCCAGAATCTCCGGGCCAATAAAAACAAGCTCCAGAATTTTTATGTAGTGCGGGAAAGAAACAGGTTGGGAGACGGCATTTTGAGGCGTACGAATTCGGCGGTGAAGGTCAAAGGGAGAGAAAAATTCGGCATCGAAATCAACGTTCCCGCATCTTATCAGTTCGTGCAGGAGGATGAGAGTTTCCTGTGGTTGCGCCAGCCCACCCCCACGACAGACCGGGCGGATATAAGTTTGTTTTTCTACCAAACCGACTACGTTTCCGAAGAGCAGGTTTTCCCGGAAAATATCCTCGCATTACGGAATGAAATCACAAAAAGCAGAGTCTTTGGTGACCCAGCGAACAGGAACAGTTACACCGAAATACAGGAACAGGCTCCTCCGCACTTCAGAAACATTGATATCAACGGGCATTATGGAATAGAAGTCAGGGGCCAGTGGAGAACGCATAACCTGAGTATGGGGGGGTCTTTTCTCTCTTACGTGGTGGTTGACGAGGCAAACGGGAGGCTTTATTATATGGACGGCTTTATATATTATCCCAACGAAGAGCACAGGGCGGCTTTAAGGGAAATCGAAACCATCTTGCTGGCTACGGAATTTCCTTCCTCTTCTGATGAGGCCAAAGCAGTAGACACAACTCAATCTGATTAATTATGGCGATTAAAATACGACCGGAAGATGCGCTTCATTACCACACCCAGGATAAACCTGGAAAAATAGAGGTCATCCCGACAAAACCCCTTTCCAGTCAGATCGATTTGGCGTTGGCTTATTCCCCTGGCGTGGCAGAGCCCTGCAAGGAAATTTTTGCAGAGAAGGATCTGGCGTTTAAATATACCGCCAAAGGGAACCTTATCGCGGTAATTTCCAATGGTACCGCCGTGCTGGGGCTGGGCGACATCGGCCCCGAAGCCTCCAAACCGGTGATGGAAGGTAAAGGGGTGCTGTTTAAAAAATTTTCTGGCATCGATGTGTTTGACCTGGAAATTGATGAAAAAGACCCGGAAAAATTGATACAGATCATAAAATCCCTGGAACCGACATTTGGGGGAATAAATCTGGAGGACATCAAGGCACCTGAATGTTTTATCATCGAACAGACCCTGAAAAGGGAGATGAAAATTCCGGTGATGCATGATGACCAGCACGGGACCGCCATCATATCAGGTGCGGCTTTGTTGAATGCACTGGATATAATAGGTAAAAAAATAGAGGACATCAAGCTGGTGGTTAATGGAGCAGGGGCAGCGGCCATATCCTGTACTTATTTTTACATGAGCCTCGGGGTGAGGAAAGAGAACATTGTACTTTGTGACAGGGAAGGGGTGGTCCGATCCGACAGGCCAGATCTTGAAATCAACAGAAAAGCCTTTGCCACTGACCGGGATATCCGGACACTGAGCGAGGCCTTGATGGACGCCGATGTGTTTCTGGGGCTTTCGGCCGCAAACACCGTGTCCCAGGACCAAATCAGATCCATGGCCGAAGATCCCGTGGTATT
>DATGOS010000558.1:0-3500 GCA_035305725.1 Cyclobacteriaceae bacterium | reverse complement strand
GTCCTGGAGAAACTGCCGTCCAATATAGGAACCACCACCTTCATCGCCCAAAAGATAACCCGGTGACGGCCGGTTATCGACTATTTTTTCACCGTCATAATCCCCGCTGTTGCTGCCCGTTCCGAGGACGCAGGCAATGCCGGCATTGTGGCCACAAGTAGCCCTGGCGGCGGCCAAAAGGTCATGGTTTACGGTGATTTCACCGGCTTCCGGGTAAAAGCGCTTCAGTGTCTGCCCTACCACCGCCTTGTTTTTTGGTGAGGTACAGCCGGCCCCATAAAAATACACCTGCCTGATTTTTCCCCTCAGGGCCAACAAGTCTGGGGTCCGCATCCCTTCTTCCATTTGTGAGGCAGTCTGGTTATAAGGGTTAAACCCTGTGGTGCGGATCTGGCTGATTTTTCCCTGGTCATCGATGACCCTCCAGTCTGTCTTGCTGGAACCACTGTCTGCGATTAATATCATTTATGTTAAATGGCCTATGGCTTCAAATTTATCAAATACGTTTTCATTGTGGGGAGCATCCTTTAATTCTTCCGTCAAGTCCTGCCCTGCCCAATGTTCATAATGTTGGCCGTTTCTCCAAAGTCTCGAACGGCTCACATCATAGACCAGCCCTTTGTAAGCGATCCAAATTTCCGGTTTGTCCTGCCCGTTCCGCAAGGAGAGCTGCTGTCGGGTGATGGCCCGCAAGAGTGATGGGTGCTTCTTCAAAAAAAGATTTTCGTTTGTCTTATTTAATCGTGGATATTACCTCATAAGGGAATTTCCCTCTAATATAACTTCAACTGCGCATTTATCCATCTTTCCGGGATTTCGCCATTTTGGGCAGTGAGGTAATCCTGATAGCTGCACGGGATAATGGTATCCCGGTCAAAGCGTTCCTTTTCTGATTTAGGTATCTCCATCCACCACTTTCCACTCAGTTTGCTTTTGTAAAAATACAATATGGTGGGCTTGGTATCCAGGGAAACTGTGTATTTGATATAGTCCGATCCCTTGAAGGACAGGCTGTCTTTTCTATGGTAAAACCCTTCAATAAAGTACCAGATCATCGTTGCAATCACCGACGCTGTTTTTTGTCTGGAATCATCATGTAAAGGCTGGTATCCATATATCCCAAAGGAGCTGAGTTTTTCATTCATTCCAGCAAACCAGCAAATCTGGCAGGCTTCCTCGGCCGTAAGGCCGAAAGGCTGCGCATCCGCCGCCCCGGGAGCATCGGCCGACTGTATGGCGCACAGGTCAAAACTCATCAGGTCGGCGTTTCGGATCAGGGGCTCTATTTCCTTAAAATTGTCCCTCAGTTGGCCCAGCCTTACATGGTCAAAAAACAGCTTTTCCATTACGTTGACCAGGTCACGGTCTGCCAGGAAACTTTGGTAGGCCAGGTGGCAGTAATTGAAGAGAAAATTCGGCTGGTGCAGTATGATGTCCTGGGAATGCACGTCCTCCGGTTCTCCCCCGTCCTCCATGTCTATTTTGGCGTCTACGGTGAGCATGGTGACCAGCTTCTTCATTCCTTCGTAAGACAGGTACTGGCCATAATCCAGCGCGTGCGACCCGCCGATGAACAAAGGAAGGATTTGATTTTTCATCAGATGCTCCCCCACCGCCCCGATTCGCATGCAGGTTTCCTGAAGGTCAATTCCGGGACGCAAGTTGCCTAAGTCAGCGACTTTATAGGATGACTGTCCCTTTTTAAGGGCGTAAAGTTTTTCTCTGATGGCGGAGGCAGGTGTCCGCTGATCTGTAGCTTCAGTCCCGCTGCTTGCCGCCAATCCTATGATGGCAATATGAATACCTTTTAATACAGGGAAATCTTCCCCATAATAGTTGATCTGCATAAAGAAGGAATTATGCGACAGGGCTTTTCCTTCGGGGATAAACTCAATCGGATCAAATAAAATGGGGAGGTTCATATAGACGAATCAAAGTGCCGGTTCGAAATTATTTAGGATGGGAGGACAAAAAAAGAGTCCTGCCGGGGCAGAACTCTTTTTGGTCAACCACCGAAGTCGTCAAACCGGATGTTTTCTTTGGGAACGCCCAAATCCTCAAGCATCTTCAATACCGCGGCGTTCATCATGGGAGGTCCGCAGAGGTAATATTCAATTTCTTCGGGCTCGGGATGGTCTTTGAGATAATTGTCGTAAGCTACCTGGTGGATAAATCCTACGAAGCCATCTCCCGAATCATCATCAAGGCTGGACTTTACTTTCCAGTCATCCTCAGGAAGTGGCTCTGAAAGGCCGAGATAAAACCTGAAGTTTGGAAAATCCTTTTCGATGTCTCTAAAATGGGGCACGTAGAAAAGTTCTTTCTTGGACCTGCCTCCATACCAATAGGTGACTTTTCTATTCGTTTTTTCGGTATGGAACAGATGGAAAATGTGAGACCGGAGCGGCGCCATACCGGCCCCCCCTCCAATGTAGACCATCTCCCTGTCGGTGGGGTTGATGTGGAATTCACCGTAAGGACCTGAGATCATTACCTTGTCTCCTTTTTTACGGGAGAATACGAAAGAAGAACAAACACCGGGATTGACATCCATCCAACGGTTGTTTGCCCTGTCCCAGGGTGGAGTGGCAATCCGGATGGTGAGCATAATAATGTTTCCTTCAGCGGGGTGATTCGCCATGGAATAAGCCCTGAAGAGAGGCTCGTCGTTTTTCATCACCAGATCCCACAAACCGAATTTATCCCAGTCGCTTTTGTACACATCCGCCGGGTGACCCAGTTCCGGATGCGGGGTGATGTCCATGTCCTTAAAGGGGATCACAATTTCGGGAACGTCGATTTGGATATATCCTCCGGATTCAAAATCCAGACGTTCTCCTTCCGGCAACTTGACCACAAACTCCTTAATAAAGGTAGACACGTTGTAGTTGGAGACCACTTCGCATTCCCATTTTTTAATTCCGAATATTTCTTCCGGAATCCGGATCCTCATGTCCTGTTTTACCTTTACCTGGCAGGACAGCCTGACCTTGTTTTGTTGTTCGGAACGGCTGAGGTGACCTACCTCCGTGGGAAGCACCTCACCGCCTCCGTCTTCCACCACGCATCTGCATTCACCGCAGGTACCGCCCCCGCCGCAAGCCGATGGAAGGAATATTTTCTCGCTGCTCAGTGTACTCATGAGGGTAGATCCACCGGAGACCACCAGAGGATTTTTTTCATCGCCATTGATGATTATTTTGACATCCCCAGAAGTAACAAGCTTGGACTGCGCAAATAACAATATAAATACCAGTAGCAAAATTATCAGCGTAAATGCTACAACCGAAGTAATAATTACTGAACCCATTTAATAAAACTTTTTACTTTTCAGTATAATTCATCCCTTTTTGGGGGAGTACAAATATACCGATTATTCCACAATCAAGGGTAAAAAACCATTTTTTTTCACAAAAATCAGACCCAAAAACAAACGACAGGCGCCATAAGAATTCGGCCATTGATTTAAACCTGTTCTTTATCCAAAAGCCATGTGTTCC
>DATGOS010000557.1:0-2511 GCA_035305725.1 Cyclobacteriaceae bacterium | reverse complement strand
TGGTTGAGAATTTAGCGATAACTGAACAGGAGGCGAGGTTGTCCCAGACATTGATAGAATCGCAGGTGGATGGTGAACTGGGATTTGAAGGAACCTCCATTATCTTTAATGAGGACGGCCGCTTTACTGCAAGGGAAGATGGTGTTGAGGTGCAGTCTGGCACCTATAGCCTCCAAAACAACAATTCCGTGCTCGTCCTGACATCCGATGACGGGGTTCAGGAATTTGAGGTACAGGAACTTACCAACAACAAAATGGTGATCGCGTTCGAGGGTGAGGAGCAGGAGGACTTAACAGGTGATGATCAACCCGAAGACATAGGCTTTAACCTCGATGTGACTTTCTTAAAGTAAACTGGACCGAGGACGGGTAATCTCTAAAATTTTGATGCAATAGCCACGAAGGGAAATAAACCCTTCGTGGTTTTTTTTTTGCGCTGGCAATTTTCAGGGGCGTACAGGGCAAATTCAAATGACCAGGAGCCATCAGACCTCTTTAACCCTTTCTAATAATGAAGAATGAAACATAAGTACTATGAACAAGAGTCAGTTTTAATGGATCATTCAAACCCAAATACAAACGGAAATATAAAGACAACGACGATAGCCCATACGAAGTAAACCGGAAGGTATTCAGCAATGGCTTTCCCCACGGCTGATATATTTCCTTTCTTCAAAGCCAGCCTGAAAAGCTGTACAGTGACCAGGAGCAGATGGATAAGCATCAGAATATTGCCGCCCGCTACCGCCGCCCGGTTTGGGGTGATGCCGTATTCCCAGATCCGGAAGATGATGGCGGACAGTGCAATGCCGCTGACAATGACCGTCACTGCCGACAGTAGAAAAAGCACCCAGCTTTCGATTCTTATTAGTTTGGTCCTGGCCGTTTCGACAACGGAAAAAAAGATGATGGCCATCACGCCAATCAGCAGGCCGTTAAAAACAATTAAAAACTCCCGGTCGTTATAAGGATCTTTTCCCGAATACACCATGGCGCCCAGGTAAATCACCAGCATCACCAAGACCAGCGGGCTGAATATCTTCGCGATTACAGGTGACACCCTTCCCACCAGTGCGGGATTGCTGCGGATAAGGTAGGTGCCTACAATGGGCGCGGCGGCAAGCCCAAACACTGCCACGTACTCGAAATAAAATTCCTCGATATTAAAACCAATCAGGGAGAAAAGTCCGATGGTGATCCCGGTCATGATTCCACCCGCGATCAGGATCAGCGCGGTGATGACCAACAGGTCTCCGTTGTACTTTAAGTATCCAAGCCGTTTGTCGTCATTGCTTTCCGCCCCACCCACAAACGTGAAGCCCAGCAGGATCCATAAATACAGGGGTAGGTGTAGGCAGGACAAGATAAGGGTATCGCTTTTCGGGTCATCAGGCAAAATATTGATGAAAATCAGGCCCAGTACCGTTGCTCCGGCAATAAATGCTGCTTTCCCCGATGACAGTTTGTGTTTCCAGGCAAAAAAAGCCGTAAGCGCCGGAAATACTATAAAGCCAATGTTTCGGGGATAGAAAAAATCCTCGCTGATGGCAAAGAAAGCCGGAAGCTTCGCAAAAAGGCCGGCAAGAAGGGAGGCGATTAACACAAACAGGATTTCTTGCCGGGTGCCCCAGTAGGTCTCGCCGGAGTCATGCGTCAGTCGCGCATTCCAAAACTCGGCCAGCGGCTGGCCCTGAAGCTCCGGATAGAGGGCGGAAAATTCCCGCTTAAAAGCCCGCTTGTCCTTCCGGTACAGCATTTCGAGCTGCCGTGGATCGTTGAGATGGTTTGAAAGGTCTTCTTTCATAGGTTTGGGAGATAATTCTCTTTGGTGTTAGGTAGGTTTCTATTTGGTTAATGTGCTTTGAATTTCAAAGTGAAGGAAGGAAAAACAGCCGGACGGCTAATCCGGACGGTTGTCGGTTCCCAAATTATTTCTGTGCTTTTATAATGTCCTCCAGGCTTTTAAGGTGTTCTTCAAAGGCCTTTTTCCCGGTTTTTGTGATAAAATACCTGGTGTTTGGCTTTCGGCCCACGAAGGTCTTTTTTACTCCTATAAAAGCCTCTTTTTCCAGCGCTTTAAGATGGCTTGCAAGGTTGCCGTCGGTAAGGTCAAGCAATTCCTTCAGGGAATTGAAATCATAGTCCTCATTCACTGCCAGCGCCGACATGATACCCAGCCTGATCCTGCTCTCAAATGCTTTATGTAAACCATTAAACGATAACTTCACTGCCCGTACCTGTAATGCATGTAAATACCATAAAGGATATGGACTAACCCGAAGCCCAAAATCCAGAACAACAGCCCGTACCCGATAAAGTATGTCCCCATCAGGCCCAATGCGGTCTGCACAAGCCCCATTACCCTGACTTCTCCATAAGTAAATTTTCCGGCATTGTATAAGGCCAGGCCGTAAAATATAAGCGTAAACGGGGCGATCAGGCCGAGCAGCCCCTTGGAAATCAGGATTAGAATCAGCAGCCCTCCGGTAACAAGCGGGACGGCCATATGGA
>DATGOS010000556.1:0-4370 GCA_035305725.1 Cyclobacteriaceae bacterium | reverse complement strand
AGGCTGACCGACAACAAAGGCCGGACCGCCAACTTCAAAAATACCATCATCATTATGACTACGAATATCGGTTCGCATCTGCTTCAGGAAAGGTTTGCCGGAATGGAAGAATGGAACAAGGAACAGGTGATGGAAGAAACGAAGCAGGAGGTTTTTGAAATGCTGAAAAAATCAGTGCGGCCAGAGTTCCTGAACCGGATCGACGAGGTGATTATGTTTGAGCCTTTAAACAAAGAAATCATCCGGAAGATCGTGGATATACAATGGAAGGAAATTCAAAAGCGACTGTCAGAGTCAGACATTGAAATCGAAGCGACCAAAGACGTTCTTGATTATCTTGGAGATGTGGGGTTCGATGTACAGTATGGTGCCAGGCCATTAAAGAGGACCATGCAGCGGCTGATACTTAACGAGCTTTCCAAGCAGATCCTAAGTGGTTATATTAAAAATGACGCCGCAGTATTGGTGGACCTGGATGCGGATAATCAGATTTATTTTAAAAATATGAATAAAGTGGAAGACTAACCATCCTCCCAGGATTAAACCGGCATCCACTGTATGAGATGAAAAAAGGGGCAGACCGTAGCGACGGGCCTGCCCCTTTTGTTTTTTCCTCTTGTTGCTTAAACCGTTCCCTTAGCTTCACTGATACCGAATCCTGTAGATGACGCCATTGGTATCATCCGAGACCAGCAAGGATCCGTCAGGAAGTACCGCCAGCCCTACCAGGCGGGCAAAATGTGCCGTATTGTTGTTGACCAGAAATCCCGTGAGGAAATCCTCAAAACCCACGGGTTTACCGTCTTCAAACCTCAGCCGCGCTACTTTATAGCCTACCGGCGTACTTCTGTTCCAGGATCCCCTAAAAGCCACAAAAGCGTCCCCCTGATACGTTTCCGGGAATTGCGTTCCTGTATAAAAGACCATTTCCAGAGGAGCTGCATGCGCGGTATATAAAAGCTCGGGAAGATTGGTTTTGGCCAGATATTCCTGATAGGTAGTATCACCCGGAGGGCGGTCACTTGGATTGTATTTCCCGTCATCGTAGATATAGGGCCAGCCATAATCCGCTCCCTCTACCAGGAGGTTCAATTCCTCCTTTTGCTCTTCGTCACCCAGCCAGTCGATGCCATGGTCCATTCCCCACAGTTCGCCGGTTTCCGGATGCCAGTCAAACCCGATGGTGTTTCGCAGGCCCTTGGCAAAAATCTTCAAGGCGCTGCCGTCAGCATTGGCCTGGAGGATGGTGGCGTTCATGGGATTGGATTCCGGACATGCATTACAGGTGCTGCCCACAGATACGTACATCTTCCCGCCCGGCCCGAAAGCTATAGTACGGTTGGGGTGTTGTCCGCCATCCGGCAGGCGGTCCGTCAGCAGCAAGGGCTCCGTCAGGGTGCCGTCGGGATTTATTTCCGCGGAATAGATCTCCCTGACAGACACGATATACAGCTTATCGTCGTGGATGGCGAGGCCATGAGCCTGTTCAATAGTGGCGACGGTTTCTTTCCTGTCCGCAGTTCCATCCCCATCCGTATCCTCCAGTAGCATTACAATACCCGCTTCCCGGTCTGAAGCGTAGATATGCCCCGCATCACTGGCCTTTATAATCCGTGGCTTTCCAAGATCTTCGGCAAATTTTTCAACAGTAAACCGTTCCGGCACACGGAGTTGTTGTACCCGCTCCTCAGTGGCCGGTACCACGGCAGGTTTAAAAACATAACCGTTTATCTGTGACCGGGTGGCTTCCTCATCTGTCTCAGGGATAATTGTCTTCCAAAAATCATCGTCAACGCAGGCCAGGAACAAGGCTAAGGAAACGAGCAGTAAACCCAGGGGATAGCACACCTTTTTCATAATGGTTTTGTTTTGATGAGTAATAACCATCAGAAGTCAACCAAATTTTAATCCAAAATTTAAACGTTAGGTTGAAAAAATCAATTTTCTCCGTCCATAGGGCTTGTTCCCCCAACAATACGCACTTCATAAATTTCTGGTGCCTGTCCGAACTGTTCCAGATAAGCCGCAACAATGGAGGTCTTAAAAGTTTCTACGTGTTGATTTTGCACCAGGTTAATGGTGCAGCCTCCAAAGCCGCCGCCCATCATCCTGGCCCCCAGTACCTCTGGCTGGTCTTGGGTAAATTTTACTAAAAAATCCAACTCGGGACAACTTACCTCATAAAGTTTGGATAGGCCCACATGGGAGCCATACATCAGCTTTCCGAATTCCGGAAGGTCTCCGGCTTCGAGCAGGCTGCACGCCTCCAGGACCCTTCTGTTTTCCTGCAACACATACAGGCACCTTGAATACACCTTGGAAGGCAACTCCGGCTTTACCTTCTCGAGCATTTCCGGGGATACATCCCTCAGGCTTACCACCTGGTCAAAGTATTGCCTGATGGTTTTAACTCCTATTTCACATTCCATTTTGCGGATGTTGTACTCCGTGTCGACCAGGGAATGCTTTACCCGGCTATCGCATAATACAAACCGGTATTGGTCAAGGTTTAGCGGAATATAGTCATAAGCCAGGCTACGGCAATCCAGACGGATCGAATGCCCGGTTTTTCCCATCATGGAAGCGAACTGGTCCATTATCCCGCATGCTACCCCCGCGAATTCATGTTCCGCCCTCTGGCTGAACTTTATCATGGTAAGCGGGTCCAGGTTCAGGCCAAACAATTCGGAAAGTCCGAAACATACACCGTTTTCCAGTGCCGCCGAGGAAGATAAACCAGCGCCTATGGGTATGTTTCCGCCAAACACACCGTCAAAACCGGATATCAAATGCCCGGCTTCCATAAGTTGTGCGGCAACTCCCTTTATATAGTTGCTCCAGGAATTGGGCTTTGGGGTTAGGCCACTTAGGGAAAAGCTTTCCATTTCCCCGTAGTCCTGAGAAAATATGCGGCAGGTGTCGGTGCCGTTTTTTGCCAGGGCCAAGACAATTTCCTTGTCAATGGCTGCCGGCAGTACAAAGCCTTCATTGTAATCGGTATGCTCTCCGATCAGGTTGATCCTTCCCGGTGACCGGATGAGCAACGGAGAACTGCCGAAGAGTTCGCCAAACTTTGATTTTAAGGCTGATGTTTCCAAAGTTTTTGTTTAAGAACTAGGTTGGAGGAAAGCCTGCGGAAATATGCTGATGATTCTACGGATTGCCCGTTTATTGATCCTTTTCCTGTTTGTCCTCTCCTTTGTCATCCTGTTTCTCCTCTGTGCCCTCCTTTTGCTCCTCCAGGGCATCCGGTGCGTATTGGCGGATAATGCCGTACCAGTTGATCAGCTTTTTGATATCGGATGTGTACACCCTGTTTTCATCATATTCCGGCAGTACATGCTTGAGGAATGCTTTGTACTCATCATTGTCGGCATCGCCTGCCAGCCCGGTATCCCCCTGAAATTCCTGATCCATAGTCCTCAATACATCTTCAAGAGGAACCGATCCTGCCTCTGTGAGGGTAAAGATGGATATCTCGCTTAATACCGAGACCCTGTGATTACCGCCTACCACCAGTTTCTTTTGCTTTTCATCCAGAGATTCCAGGATCATGCCGCTCCGGCTGGGCTTTAAAATTCTATATAGTCCCGGTTTACCCGATACGGTGGCAATTTTACTGAATTCTGTCATATACTTCTTTTTAAAATCTTAACAATGGTAATGTTTTAAGGTTTATCAGTTCAATCTTTTTTATAAAATTCCTGGTTGTTTTCGAGTATAAAAGCCAGCAGTTCTTCCCGGCCAGTCTGTTTTTCTGCTGATGTGATGAAGTACAAAGGCGCTTCCTCAAATATTTCCAGGGTTGCCTGCAGAAATTTTGAGACATTTCCCTGCACCTTGCTTCTGGAAAGCTTGTCTGCTTTGGTAAATGCCAGTACAATAGGAATCCCGTTTTCGGCGCACCAACGGATAAATTCCAGGTCATTTTTTTGTGGGTCCAGCCTACTGTCAATCAGGACAAACGTTGCCAGCAAATTCTCCCTGTGGCTCAGGTAGTTTTTGATCATTTCTTCCCATTCGGCTTTTAACTTTTTCCCCACTTTGGCAAATCCATAGCCGGGCAAGTCTACCATATACCAACGGTCATCGATGATAAAATGATTTATCAACTGCGTTTTTCCCGGCGTCCCTGAAGTTTTCGCCAAGTGACGGCTTTGGGTGAGCATGTTTATCAGCGAACTCTTGCCTACATTGGAGCGTCCGATGAACGCAAATTCAGGCTTGCCGGCCGGGGGACATTTTCTGTAGTCGGTGTTGCTTATTAAAAATTCAGCTTTTTTAATCATCTTCCTGCAAAGATAGGGGCTTTCAGACAAAATTCAGGTTTTCAATATATCAATCACTATTTTCCATTGCTGGGCTTATTT
>DATGOS010000555.1:0-2750 GCA_035305725.1 Cyclobacteriaceae bacterium | reverse complement strand
TGGAACTTGGAAGCCAAAACTGTGGGTCTGGAAATCAAACCTTTTACCGACAAAAACAAGACAATTTTCAAGGGAAGCCTAAAAAACCAAGACAACCAATGGACATTAAAGCCCCTGAAGCTTTCCTTTCCGGAAGGACTTTACCTGGCAACCCTTACCGCATTCGACGGCACTTCCACCCTTTCCCAAACAGAATTCACCATTCATATAGCACCCAGAACGGAACAAATCGCCGGAAAACACCCGCGTCTGCTGTATGATGAGGACAAAAAGAAGCAGTTGCTGGAAAAACTGAAAGAAGAAAAATACCAGCAGGTGCATGAGGACATGGTCGTAAACGCCCGCCGGGAGCGGGAAAAAATACCGGTCGAGAGCCTGATTTTTGACTTGGACCAGTTTCCTGATGAAGACTGGCTTCCGACCTGGGCCGCATGGGGTTCCCGTATTTACCATACCGCCGAGGCGCTTCGCTGGAATGCTATGGCCTATACTTTTCATGGAGACAAAGAAGCAGGGATATACGCCAAAAATATATTGTTGAAGCTTTCGGAATGGCCCAACTGGACCCATCCCTGGCAGACCAAGCGCGGACGTTTTAGCGAACACCGCACAGGAAGTTGGTCCCATCGGGTGGCAGAAGCTTACGATCTTACCTACGACCTGATGAGTCCGGAGGAAAGTTCCAAAATCCGTAGAGCCATTATGGAAAATGTGGTCAAAGGAGCCCACCGTACCTATGTGCATAACAACAACATTACCTCCAACACCTCCAATTGGCTGGCCATGATCATCGGGGGCTCGTTGATGAATATGGCCGCCATGTACGGCGATGGTCCTGATACCGAAAATCTGGAGCCCTACCTAACAGGGGCTTTGTTAAAGTATTACAATTTTATCAACAGCGTCACGGACTCCAAAGACGGTGCATGGGGGGAAGGCCTGGGTTATAACAGTTACAGCTTTTCCAATATGTCCTATAGCATCCCTTCCCTGATCAATGTTTTCAATGTGGATCTAACGGAGCCTCTGATCGGCACCTACAATGAATATATCTGGGCCGGCCTGATCAAGAACAGGATGTGGTTTGAATACGGGGATTCGGGAGGGCACCTCAACCCGCCGAGCTACTGGGCCTTCTTGTTGGACCGCTACAAAGAACCAAGGCTGGGATGGTATTACAACTACCTAAAGGATGGTGAAATGGAATCCAATACCAGTGGGAGCAACAGTGATGTGGACAAGCGGGACAACCAAAACAACCGGAACGAAACCTTTCAGGATGTACTTTATGATACAGAAAACGTCCCCAAGGACAGTCCGTTTGACGAAAGTCCCGTCAAGGCCTTTTGGGAAGTCGGCACCAGTGTGTTCAAGAGTGGCTGGGAAAAAGACGATTTCGTTTTCGTCATGCGTACCGGTCCTTTTTATAACCACCAACACCTGGACCAGGGAAGCTTCTGGCTGGCGGACCGGGGGGAAATATTTGTCGAAGAACGCCACCTGAAAAATTCCACCTACTACGATGACCCACTCTATCAGCCCTGGCTCACCCAGCCGGTGGGACATTCCACCATCCTGATCAACGGCAACCATCAAAGCCAGAGGGTAGGCGATCCGTTGAATTTCGTACCGGGTTTTGATGATTATGCCTTTATTGGCCAGTTTTTGGACGGAAAAGAAGCGGCATTTACTTCCGGAGATATCGGAAGGCTGTATTGGGGAAAGGTGAAGTCACTGACCCGTAATGTCCTCTACTTAAAACCACGGACCGTGCTCATGCTGGATGTAGCGGAGCCGGGTGCAGAAGATGCGGACGTTACCCTGTTATACCAGACCAATGAATTGGCAAACATTCAGGCAGGGAGGGGCAATTCAAGCATCAATATCAATAATACCAGCCTCCATATACAGCACCTTTCACCGGAAGCTATGGACGCTAAAGCAGTGGAAACCCCGCATTATTTAAAAACCTTGCTGAACGACCGGCCGCTAAAGAAAGAGGGAATGCTCACCCTTACATCCAGAACCCAGGGAAAACCCTTGGTCATGGCCAATCTGCTTACAACCACTGCCAGGGGTGATGTTCCCGATGTTAGCAGCGTTGTGGGGAACGGGTTTGTTTCGGGCCAGGCTTCAGGCAAAAATTTCGCCTTCAACACCAATCCGGGAGAAATCTATCAGGTCGAAGGCATGCAGACAGATGCGCTGTCCATGACCTGGGAGGGGGAAAATGCATTTATAGCCATGGCCACGGTTTTCCGACACAATAACATAACCGTTCAGTCGGAAAGCCCCGTTACCTTTGAATTAACAGATAACACCATAAAGTACTACCGGGGGGAAGCCGGAGAAATCATCCTGGGCGTACCCGCCAAACCCTCCGCGGTGTTGTTGAACGGAAAATCGGTCAAAAATTACAGGTACGACAAAAACGAAAATTTAATAACACTTGAAGTCCCCAAGGGAGAAGGCACTATAGCGATTAAATAACTGACATAAGCCAGGTAACTGACATAAGCCTGGACTAGCCATTTAAAACAGTTTCAGGGGGAGTTTTAAATTTCCCCTGAACGAGATGTGAGGGGGATTTGTACTTTTTTCCCGAAGGAACATCCGATCGGGAAGGTTGAAGGCCCGGATAACGGTCAGACCGTGAGCCGAGCAAAGGGGGCTTTATGCATCCTTATTATTTGATACAATTATCATCTGGGGGGGTGGAGTAAGGAAGCCTTAAGCTGGAAAGTAATTGC
>DATGOS010000554.1:0-3629 GCA_035305725.1 Cyclobacteriaceae bacterium | reverse complement strand
TGCTGTCGGAATCGTGCTTTCTGACAATGATGTTGTGGTTTATCTGTTTGAAAATCAGGTTCGTTTGCCTGGACATTTCCGCAAGGATTTCATATAAGTTTTCCTGAGGACCAATGGTAAGCACATTGTTGGTATCCAGCTCTTTGTTGGAGTAGACAAAGTTCAACCCTGTCCTTTTTTCAATTTCACTGAAGGCATGTAAAATGCCTGTTTCATTGAAACCAATACCAATCCGGATCTGATCGATCCGCTTCACCTGAGCATTCCCGTTCCATGCGAAAAGCAGACTCATGGACAGGCATTGTATGATGGCTACATAGAGTAATTTTTTGGACATGGCCAGGAGATGTAATCGTAGTTTTTTTTCCATAACTTTACAGTGTTTGAACTTTAGCAAAAGGTTTAAATAAGCATATCGAAAGCCCCGCTTTCGATACACAAAGGCTGGAAGTGTTGGCGCACTTTCAGCCTTTTATGGATGGCTTTCATTTTTAATAGGCATTTTGGTTTATCGTTTAAATTCAATGTCCACTTCCTTTCCCTGGATCCTATAGTCAAACCGGATTCCGTAGCTCAGGCCTTCCAGAATATTTTCCAGGCTTTCGTCCTTATATTTGCCTGAGACCTTTAGGTCTTCGTCATCAAAATTTGAAAGTCTGACTTGAACGCCATACCATTTCTCCAACGCGTCGATCGCTGTCAAAAAAGGGGTGTTGTCAAAGACAATGGTTTTATTCATCCAGGCAGTGACGCGGTCAAGGTCCACCTTCTGCCGCTTCCAGTCCTCCCCGCCGGATTTGGAATTAATGCCTTCTCCGGGGTTTATAACTTCCTTAAGTCGTCCATCCTGCGTCTGCACCTGGACCAATCCACTTATCAGGGAGATTTCTATAAATTCATCCGGAAAAGCCTTTATATTGAATGAAGTGCCCAGCGCCCGGGTGGAAAGCCCGGCAGTATGTACCAAAAATGGTTTGACGGAGTCTTTAGCCACTTCAAAAAATGCCTCACCCTCCAAATAAACTTCCCTAGTGGTGCCTGCAAAGTTTTTCAAATAGCGGATTCGGCTGGCAGAATTTAGGGATACCACAGAACCGTCGCTTAGGGTAACAGCAGACTTGGTGCCTTTGGGTGTCTCATGATGTTGCCAATCAAGGGCAACCACTAACTTCCGATCTTCAGGCGTCGGGCCGAAAAATACCCAAAGCATTCCCAAACCTATCGAAAAAAGCAATATGGCAGCGTATTTTAAAAATGGGAACCCCACCCTGCGCTTGCCCTCCTTCTTTAATACAGCATCCGAAGAAATGGGGACCACCCAAGCCTCCGGCTCATGGACTTTATGTTTAGCTACCCCCTCTTTAATTTTTCTCCAGATTTCAGCCTTGTCTGCATCTCCCAATTCATCCGGCTGTATCCGCTTGTGTTCCAGATATAAGACAATCCTCCTGGCAGCAAGTATGTGCTCCCGGCAGCCGGGCTTCTTCTTCAAAAATTTTTCCCAACGAATATTGCTTTCGTGATCGGGATGAAGGATCCATTCCCTAAAATCAGGGTCCAGCACAAAATCCTCAACCGTATAATTCAAGTTTCCCATAAACCGCTTTTCACCCCATAGAGGGGGCATGTGGTTAAATGTATCCTTGCAAAGGCAAAAAAATTTTAAAAAAAATAATGCGCCGGGTTTGGTGAAGGCAATATTTTATTGACTGGACGTGTTCAGCACATAAAAAGTATCGCTTGCGCAACAAAAAGAAGTTTCTTTTTCAACGCTTTTATGGCCTTCCACGCCAGGGTATATGCGGATCTGATGTGAATGTCCATGAGTTTGGCCACTTCCTCATAGCTCATCTTTTCGTAAAAGACATAATAAATAACCTCCTTTTGCCGTGCGGGAAGATCTGACATGGCCCCATCCAGTTTCTGTCGGCTGATGTCAGCATCATGGCCCGAAATGAGTTCATCTTCTATAGAAGCCTGAAAGGTGTCGCTTCCGAAAAAACTGCTGAATTCGTATTTTCTGACCCTGGTTTCCTGCCCAAGCGACCTTTTTATCTTGTTTGACAGGGATCGCATCAGGTAAAATTTAATACGGACATCGGAGGTCAGCTTAGCGCGATAGTGCCACAGGTCAATAAAGACATCCTGGATACAGTCTTTGACCAGAGTCTCTCTGTGGGTGAAACTTTTACCAAATCTGAATAAGTCTTCGACGTAAAGGCCATAAATCTGTTCAAATGCCTGTTCATCGCCTTGCTTGAGCCGGTCCCAAAGATCTTCCGGCGGGACGTTATTTGCTGGATTAATTTGGTGCAAAGAATTGGGTTCTTTTCAATCCAATGTATTTGTATTTTTTGTTACATCCAAATTTTAAAAGCTTTCACCTTCAGGAATCTGCGCCAGAAGACATTCCGCATAGCGGGACAAGGGATTATTACCATGTACACGCATAGCTTTCAACTCCGTCAAACTGTCCGCATCAATCGAGCCTTTGTTTTTCTCAATCAACAAAAACACCCTATCGAGCTGATCGGTGGTCAGGCCCGGTGCAGATTCCAGCAGCAACTTTACTCCCGCGCGGTGTATGGGCAACGTCTCAAGCCTTGTCAGGAGGGAGTTTTGTACAAAGGCAGAAACCGATCCAAAGTAACACAAAACGGCTTCCTGGTGAGCAGGATCCATCAGAAGCTCATCGGTCAACTGCTGCAAAGCAAAGTGGGGCGTATAAATATCTTTGCTTGACAGGAGCGCTATAATCTGAGGGGCAAATTTTTCCCGTTGCGGCTCGGTAAGATTGTCAAAAACAAAATTGAGATAATCCTCCCTCCCAGCGCCGAGCATGGAAGCAATCATCGGTTCGGACAGCATGGACTGGGTATGACGGTAAATCTTAGTACGTATATCGCCATTGACAAAGTGCCATAACATATACACGGTGTACATGGCACCTTCCACGGAAGCATCCTTAAATGCCTTGCCCGTAGCACCCGTCACCCCATCGACCTGAGCTGAAGATACTTCAACAGTCCCGTCGATCATATCCTCCACCTCGTAATCCCGAAGTATTGAATTTTTATCCGCAAGAATTTCGTTCAGCTTTTTATGGTCCTCTTCGGTAAATGGGTCATGGTCAAATTTTGTCAGCGGTTCCTTACCCGTACTATAGCGATAAAAACGCCCCAGAAGGTCCCAATACAGGTGAATATCGATGGGCTTGCAAACCCCGTCTGAGCAAACCGCCGTCATCAAGTGGGCGGTATACAAAACAGGTTTGCCTTTCCCATCCGACAAAAGCTTTACAACCGCTTCAGCAGAACCTTTGGCTTGATGAACAAACACCTCCTTTAGTGGATAATCTGCTTCCGTGGAGGGCCGGGCATAAACTGACCACAACGGAAAGATGATCTCCGCTAAACCCATTAAAAAGTTTTTCCGGAACCGGTTGCTACATCTGGTATTCCTCAAAACAAGTCAATCAATAAGTTTCTTGATAAGCTCCTGCCTTTAAAATCCCTTTCATCTTTCAAAGAAGACAGGCGCCACCCCTTCGACTTTAACAAGGCAGGAAATTTACGATTTTCTGAAGAAAATCAAAGCTGTCCCCTGGAACAGCTTTTTAAGTGCCGACA
>DATGOS010000553.1:0-4426 GCA_035305725.1 Cyclobacteriaceae bacterium | reverse complement strand
TTTGAATCTTTTGATTCCCCCTTCCAGCCTCCCAAAGCTTAATTCAACTGTTGTCTAGGGACAGGTATGTCCTATCCGTTTTTATTTTAAGTTGAATTAAATACATTTTCATGATCAATAATATCATTGCTTTTTCTATTAAGAATAAGCTAATCATCGGTTTTTTTACCGTTGCCCTCATTGTTGGAGGTATGTGGAGCATGACCAAAGTGCCGGTCGATGCACAGCCGGATATCACCAATAACCAGGTACAGGTCATAACCCAGGCCCCCAATCTTGGCACGGAAGACATCGAGCAATTTGTAACCTATCCTGTGGAAGTGGCCATGGCCAACCTCCCAGGGGTGGTAGAGATACGTTCAACATCCCGCTTTGGCCTGTCGGTGGTCACCATCGTTTTTGAAGAGGATATGGACACCTATTTGCCCCGGCAGCTTGTGTCAGAAAAGTTGGTTCAGGTAAAAGAGGAAATTCCCGAAGGCTTTGGGGAACCTTCCATGGGTCCGATTGCCACCGGCCTGGGAGAAATCTACCAATACACCCTCAAAGTAGAACCTGAATTTCAGGACGAATATACTTCCATGGAACTGCGAACAATGCAGGATTGGATTGTACGAAGGCAAATGGCTATGGTCCCGGGAGTGGTTGAGGTCAATGCTTTTGGCGGCAACATCAAGCAATATGAAGTTGCCGTTGATCCTGATGAACTTAGGGCAATAGGCCTGACCATCAGTGATATATTTCAAGCCCTTGAAGTAAACAACCAAAATACAGGGGGCGCCTATATTGAGAAGGATCATATGGCCAATTTTATCCGCGGTGAGGGACTGGCACGTAGTGTCGGGGACATTGAAAAAATTGTGGTAAAAACGGTTGAAGGTGTTCCCATCCGTATCAGAGATGTGGCGAAAGTGCAGTTTGGAAATGCGGTGAGATATGGAGCTTTTACCAAGGATGGACAGGGGGAAGCCGTTGGTGGCATTATCATGATGCTGAAGGACGCCAACTCTAATGAAGTTATCGAAAATGTGAAGGAGCGGATAATCCAGATTCAGGAGTCTTTGCCTGAGGGGGTAAGTATCGAAGCCTTCCTGGACCGTGCCGAGCTGATAGAGCGAACCACGGACACCATCAAAACCAACCTGATTGAAGGGGCGTTAATCGTGATCTTTGTTTTGGTTTTCCTGCTTGGCAACTGGCGGGGAGGCATTATTGTAGCTTCTACCATACCCCTATCGCTTCTTTTTGCTTTCATCATGATGTATGTTTTTGATGTGGGGGCAAACCTGATGAGCCTTGGTGCCATCGATTTTGGGATAATTATAGACGGGGCCGTGATCGTGGTAGAAGGCACGGTTTTCTTCCTCTACCAGCGGATGCTGAAAGGAAAGAAGATAGATGCCAAAGAGCGGGACGAAACCACCTACACAGCCTCCAGCAAAATGATGAATGCGGCCTTCTTTGGCCAGCTTATCATTCTTATTGTCTTCGTTCCCATTTTGTTTTTGGAAGGTGTCGAAGGCAAAATGTTCAAGCCCATGGCCTTTACCTTTATGTTTGCCATGATGGGTGCTATGATCCTTTGCCTTACTTATGTGCCTATGGTTTCAAGTCTTTTTATCCGGGTACCCAAGAAAGCGAAAAAATCATGGGGTGATAAGGTTGTCATCTGGATAGAGGATAAATATGAAAGAGCTCTCGGCGGCGTACTGAACAGAACCATGATTATTGTAGGCTCGGCTCTCGTGCTTTTTGCCCTGGCAGTTTTCACTTTTACCCGCATGGGCAGTGAATTCATGCCGCAGCTTGATGAAGGGGATATTGCTTTTCACGTTATTTTAAAACCAGGAAGTTCCTTAGCAGAAGGGATTAAAACTTCTACACAGATTGAAAAAATCCTTTTGGAAAATTTTCCCGAAGTTGAACATGCCATGACCCGCTTTGGCGTCGCGGATGTACCCACGGATCCCATGCCCATGGATATAGGCGATTGTTTTATCATTCTCAAACCCAAAGATCAATGGGTGTCGGCCGGATCGAAGGAAGAGCTGATCGAAAAAATAAAGGAAAAGTTAAGCATTGTTCCCGGTGTCAGCTACGAATTCACCCAACCTATTGAGATGCGTTTTAATGAGCTTATTTCAGGCGTTCGGGAGGATATTGCGGTAAAACTTTATGGGGAAGATTTACAGATCCTGGCTGACAAGGCAGAGGAAATGGGCAGGATCATCGCTACTGTTGAAGGGGTAGCGGACATGAAAGTGGAAGCGACTACCGGAATGCCCCAAATGACCATCCAATATGAACGGGATAAGCTGGCACAATATGGGCTGAATGTCAATGATATCAACAGGACCGTTGAAACGGCATTCGCAGGGGGCAAGGCAGGATCCATATTTGAAGCGGAAAGACGTTTTGATCTGGTGGTACGTCTGGATTCGGTACACCGCACCCATATAGATGATGTCAGAAACCTTTACATCAATACCCCGACAGGTACCCAAATCCCTTTAAGGGAGGTAGCCTATATCAGCTATGAACCAGGGCCTATGCAGATCAGCAGGGACAATACCAACCGGAGAACCTATGTGGGGATCAATGTCCGTGGCCGTGATATCAAATCACTGGTCGAAGAAATCCAGCAAAGGCTAAATACCGAACTGGATTTGCCTCCTGGATATTACATCCGTTATGGAGGTGCCTTTGAAAATCTCGAAAGAGCAACCAATACTCTTCAGGTAGTTGTGCCTGTGGCCCTGGCCTTGATCTTTATCCTGATCTTTTTCGCCCTGCGCTCTCTGAAACAAACAACCATGATATACATCGCCATTCCGTTGGCCGCCATTGGCGGTGTGTTTTCCCTTTGGCTGCGGGATATGCCGTTCAGCATTTCAGCGGGCATTGGTTTTATAGTTCTTTTTGGCATAGCTGTCCTCAATGGTCTCGTGCTTGTCAGCGGCTGGAATGAACTAAAGGAAGAAGGTGTGACGGATTTGTCCAAGCGGATAAAACAGGGGGCAAGACGAAGAATAAGGCCTATTTTGCTCACCGCCTCAACAGATATTCTCGGCTTTTTGCCCATGGCGCTATCCACTTCCTCAGGGGCTGAGGTGCAACGGCCCTTGGCAACCGTGGTTATAGGGGGTATGATTACCTCTACCCTGCTCACGCTTTTTGTCTTGCCGATTCTCTACCGCTGGTCAGAAACATGGTCTTTCCGTCCTTCATGGGGAAAAGGCGCTGTTACCATGATGCTCATGCTTGGCCTTTTTGTTTTTACTGCATCACCTGTAAAAGCACAGCAAATAGATAGTTTGCCGGAGATCACCATGGATGAAGCGGTGAACAAAGCCATAGAAAATTATCCCATATTGAAATCGGCAAGATTGGAAATAGAGCAACAGGAAGCCCTGAAAAAGACAGCCTGGAATCTGGGCAATACCCAGATATTTACCGGAGGCGAGGAACTGGATAAAAACAACGAAGGTGTCTACACTTCCATAGGGGTGCAGCAACAGGATATTGATGTTTTTGGCATTGGCCCGGGGTTAAAAGTACAAAAACAAAGAGTGGCATTGGCCGAGGCTGCTTTATACCTTGATGAACTTGCGCTCCGTCAACAGGTAAAGCAGGCTTATGCCGAGGCTTATGTCGCCAAAAAAAACCTGGAACTCTATGAAGGCCTGGATTCGGTTTATCAGGATTTTCAGCGGGCAGCACAGATACGTTATGAAGTAGAGGAAACTTCGAGACTGGCGTTTTTGGCAGCAAGCAACCAAGTGAAACAGATAACGCTGCAGCTGGAACAGGCTGAATATGATTATACGACCGCACTGACAAAGCTTAATTTGTGGCTGGTGAGCGATATCTTTTATACTGTTACCGCCTCTGCACAGGACCCTTGGATAAAACCAACTGCCCTGATGGATTCCATTGCGGGACACCCGGTTCTGCAAATAGCCGAACAAAGGATAAATGTAGCTGAAGCAGAAAGAAAAGCCGCCAAGGCGGGATTATTGCCCAAGCTTAATGCACAATACGGGGCGCAAAAGATTGCAGGTCAATCCGGTTACTATCAGTTTCAGGTAGGCATATCCATCCCTTTGTCCTTTTTGCCACAACAGGGGCGGGTACAATCCGCAAAAATCCAGCGCCAGATTGCAGAACAGGAATACCGGCAGACGCGGTTTGAACTACAGGCGGCGTATCAATCACTGTTACAACAATACCAAAAATGGCTGGCATCCTGGAGGTTTTACCAAGAGGAAGCCTTGCCCCTGGCACGTGAACAGAGACAGGGAGCCGTCCTTGCGTACGAAGAGGGGGCTATCGACTACGTTTCCTTTATCCAAAATCTACAGGAAACAGTCCAGATAGAAATAGACGCCCAGGAAGCATTGGACCTGTATCTGAAAACCAAGTTCCA
>DATGOS010000552.1:0-3266 GCA_035305725.1 Cyclobacteriaceae bacterium | reverse complement strand
CCCATCTCTGGTGTCCACCTTGATCAAGGTGTCCTGCTCCACAAATAAGGGAACCATCACGGTTGCTCCGGTCTCCAGGGTAGCCGGTTTTAATGCGTTGGTCGCGGTATCGCCTCTGATGCCCGGTTCGGTGTAGGTTATCATCAGTTCCACAAAGGGAGGCAGTTCCACCCCGAGTGGCGTTTCCGTTTCGGCATGCACAAGGATGTCCACCATTTGCCCTTCCTTAAGCAGCTTCGGTCTTTCCAATAGCTTTTCCTCGATGGAAATTTGTTCAAAGGTATTGGAGTCCATAAAGTGGTAGCCGAGGTCGTCCGCATAAAGATACTGATGCGGCCGCTTTTCCACGCGCGCGGTGGTTATTTTCTCACCTGCTGTGAAGGTTTTGTCCAGGACCTTCCCCGTGGTAAGGCTTTTTAGTTTTGTCCTCACAAAGGCGGGTCCTTTTCCCGGTTTTACATGCTGGAATTCGGTAATGGTAAAAATGTCATTGTTAAATTCCATGCACAAACCATTTTTAAAATCAGCTGTGCTTGCCATTATGTGTTTTTCGTGTTTGTGGTTGAATCATATCCCCATTTCAGGTAAATCGCCCCCCAGGTAAACCCGCCACCAAAGGCGGCAAGGATGAGGTCGTCCCCTTTTTTCAATTGGGATTCGTAGTCCCAAAGACATAAAGGGAGGGTGCCGGCGGTGGTATTCCCGTATTTCTCGATGTTCATCATCACCTTTTCCGGACCAATGCCCATTTTGTTTGCAGTGGCATCAATTATTCTTTTGTTTGCCTGGTGTGGCACCAGCCAGTCCACCTCTTCGGCGCTCAGGTTGTTTTTTTCCATGATCCGGACGCTGACATCCGCCATATTGTTGACGGCAAATTTGAAGACGACAGACCCTTCCTGGCTCGCAAAATGTTCTTTGGCGGCTACCGTTTCCTGGGTAGCGGGCCACCGGCTTCCACCGGCTTTCATATTCAGGTAGGGGGCACCGGAACCGTCGGTATGCAGGATGGAATCCATGATGCCGAGGTTTTCTTCCGTAGGCTCCAGCAGGACCGCTCCTCCTCCGTCACCAAAAATAATACAGGTGGTCCTGTCCTCGTAGTTTACAATGGAGGACATCTTATCGGCACCGATGACGATGACTTTTTTGTGCATGCCGGTTTCTATAAACTGGCTTGCCATGGTCAGGGCATAAAGAAACCCGGAGCAGGCTGCCGAGATGTCGAAACTATAGCTGTTTTTCGCCCCTACATTATGTGCAATGATATTGGCAGTGGCAGGGAACGGCATGTCCGGGGTGACGGTGGCACAGATGATCAGGTCGATGTCCTCAGGATTGGTGTTCGTCTTTTCAAGTAAGCCCTTGACTGACTCGGTCCCAATTACGGAAGTACCCAATCCTTCGCCTTTTAAGATTCTTCTTTCCTTGATACCGGTCCGGGTGGTGATCCACTCATCATTGGTATCGACCATGGTTTCAAGTTCCTTGTTGGTAAGAATATAGTCGGGAACCCAACCCTGTACCCCAGTGATTACCGCTTTAGTTTTTTTCATTTATCCTGTTTTCGATATCGCAGCACGTGTTCCATGCATCTTGCTTTATCAGGTTTGGGATTCAAAATTATTTAAATTGTCGTTTACCACCAAAGAAAATCCACAGTAGAATAATAAATGTAGACTATTTCGGCCATTGAAGAGGTGAAAATGGAGCCTAAAAAAAACAAAAAAAGCCATCCGGTGCTTGGGATGGCTTTCCTCAAATGCTTTTTCAAGTTTAATCTACGGCTTCTTTTTCCATAATCACCTGACCCTTATGGTATAGCTTTCCGTCAAGCCAGAATGCCCTGTGGGGAAGATGGAATTCACCTGTTGTAGGACACTGCGCCAGTCCGGGAGCTGTCAATTTGTAGTGCGTCCTGCGCTTGTCTCTTCTGGTTTTCGATATTTTCCGTTTAGGATGTGCCATCGCTATGCAATTTTCTGTTTAATCTGTTTTCTTTAATTTTTTCAATATTTCCCACCTGGGATCCGAATCTGTATTGTCCGGGGTGTTTTCATCATCATCAAGGGACTCTCCATCAGAAACATAGACCAGCTTCCCTTCGTCCTGGTAATCATCCTCATCCATTTCCCCCAAATAATCGGGATGGATTTTTTTGGCCGGTACCGCCAGCAGGATGAATTCATAGATTAACTGGGCAAAATTTACCACCGGAGTATCCCGGGTAATCATATAAATATCCTCATTGATCTCCATTTCCTCCGGTCCGTACTTATATAGGACCTTCTGGGTGCTGGTCAGCGGATAATCAAATATCTCCAGGCTTCTGTCACACGTCAGTTCCACCGTACCCGCTATCCTGATCTCCGCTTCAATGAGCTTGGCGTCTTTTTGAAGCACCACCGTGGCCAGAAGCTTTCCTTTTGACAATATGCCGTTACCTTCAAAACAATCAAAGAACCCGTTGTTCACCGGGAAAGAAAATTCATGCCTTCCTTCCTTTAGACGAATGATCCCAACCTCGTAAGCCTTCAAGAATTTCACGTATCCTCCTCCTAATAAGACCGCAAATTTAAGGAAGTATTTCCAATTTTGCAGCCTAAACAATAATTAATTTACTCATCTTCCCAATTGCTTTTTCTGGCAAGGATGTCATATGCGCTGAAAAGGGCCGCTCTCATGGAACCTTCATCCGCCATATTCTTTCCGGCAATAGAATACGCCGTGCCATGGTCCGGCGAGGTCCTGATCACGGGAAGCCCCGCGGTGAAATTCACGCCCCGGTCAAAAGCCAGCGCTTTAAAGGGGATCAGCCCCTGGTCATGATACATGGCCAGCACGGCGTCAAACTTCTTCTGATACATCATTCCGAAAAACCCGTCGGAAGGATGGGGCCCGGAAACCAAAGCGCCCCGGTCCCTGAATTCCTTGACCAGTGGCCGGATAATTTCCTCTTCTTCCCTGCCCAGAAGACCTTCTTCCCCGGCGTGTGGGTTCAGGCCAAGCACGGCTACCCTTGGTTTGTTGATCCCAAAGTCCTCCTGCAACGAACGGAGCATGATGTCCAGCTTCTCGCTGATTTTTTCCGCGGTGATATTGTTAGCCACATCTTTCAGAGGCATATGGGCCGTGACCAAACCCACCCGCATGTCTTCAGCGATCATGAACATCAAGTTTTTTGAGCCTCCGAACGCGGTCATCAGGTATTCGGTATGGCCGATAAAATTATTGTCCGAGTGGTTGATGTTGTTTTTATTGAGGGG
>DATGOS010000551.1:0-7186 GCA_035305725.1 Cyclobacteriaceae bacterium | reverse complement strand
AATTTTATTATTTCTATACCGAATAAGGGCTTTTCTTTTATTGGTGTGTTTGGAGGGTGTGGCGATCTGGCTTATTGTATCCTTCAATTCACCACAGGGGGCTGTTTTTTTCAACAGCTCCAATGTAGTTGCGGGTAGGTTCCTTTCGCTGCGGGACGATGTCATGGAGTATTTTTATCTGTCCTCCGCCAATGATGCCCTGGCCGCAAAAAATGCCGAACTTATCGAAGAGCTTTATTATTACAAGCAGCCCCTGGACAGCGTTGCAATCGAACTTGACAGTGCCTTACGAAGTAACTTTGAGTTCAAATCAGCCAAGGTTGTCAACAATTCGCTGCACCTGAACAGAAACTACCTAACCCTGGACAAAGGCCGCAAGCACGGGATAAAAAGTGGGATGGGGGTGTTCAATGAGGACGGCATCGTGGGAAGGGTGAAGGGCGTCTCGAACAACTTCGCATCGGTAATTTCCCTGTTGCACACCGAAAGCCTGGTATCGTCCAAAATAAAGAAGTCGGATGTTTTTGGCTCCACCAAGTGGGACGGGATAGATTCCCGGAGAGCAAAACTCGTTTACGTCCCAAGGCACGTATCCATCACGCAGGGCGATACCATCGTGACGTCGGGCTATAACTCCATTTTTCCAGAAGGGATCAACATAGGGGTTGTAGAAGAAGTGAAATCCGGGGATGAAACCAATTATCTGGATATTACCATTACCCTGGCTGCTGATTTTAGCAAGCTCACCTATGTGTACCTGGTGGAAAATACAATGGGAGTCGAGCTGGACTCCCTGAACGAAGCTGTAGGACTCCCTTTGCATGAACAGTAAAATCCTTTTTTCTTCCATATCGGGTTTCTTTGCCTACCTGCTGGTACAGGCTTTTCTCCTCAAGAATCTGGTGATTTTTGACACGGCTTTCTGCTTTCTGTACGTGTTGTACATTTTGCTGTTGCCGCTGGAAATCAAGACTATTCCTTTGATGATCATCGCGTTCGTCATGGGATTGTCCATAGATATCTTTTATGATTCGCTGGGGATGCACACGGCAAGTCTGGTGGCCATGGCTTTTTTGCGGAATACCTGGATAGGGATGATCGTACCCACCGGGGGATATGACGAAAACGTGCAGCTTTCGGTGTTAAACATGGGGTTAGGCTGGTTCTTCACCTACAGTCTGCCTTTGATATTTCTTCATCACCTTATTTTTTTTTACATTGACGTTCTAGGAACAGGTTTATACCTTATCATGGTTAACAGGATATGGAGCAGTTTGGTATTTGTGATGATCCTGGGCCTGATGGTTCAAGTGTTATTTTATAAAAGGAGGAGAGGAATTTAATGAATGATAGAAGGCCGGTCATTCTCATCATATTCGTGGCCTTGATTGGTTTGGTACTGCTTGTCAAACTGTTCATGATCCAGGTTGCGGATGACAGTTTTTTGAGAAAGGCTGAACGGAATGCAATTCAGCGTATTGTGGACCATCCATATCGGGGTCTGATATACGACAGAAACAACGCCCTGATGGTGTTCAATAACCCTGTGTTCGACCTGATGGTGATCCCCAAGGAATTCAGCGTCAAGGATACAGCACGCTTTTGTGAACTTTTCGGGATTGAAAAGCAGCAATTGATCGAAAACTTCAATGCGGCAAAGGAATATTCCTGGGTAAAACCTTCCTCTTTGATTAAGCAGATATCCAATGAGGAATTTGCGAGGATACAGGATTTTCTGATCGATTATCCAGGTCTCTTTGTGACTACAAGATCGGTGCGGGCTTATCCCCAGCCCAGTGCCGCCAATGCCTTGGGGTATATCGGGGAAATAGGCCCCAATCAGTTGAACAGAGACAGTTCCAGGTATTACAGGCAGGGAGATTATATTGGAATCAGCGGCCTGGAAGCCTATTATGAAAATGAACTGCGGGGCAGGAAAGGCGTAGTGTACAAGATGGTCAACGTCCGTGGAGTGGACAAAGGATCGTTTAAAAACGGCGATTTGGATACTGCGTCCATTGCGGGAAAAAACATTCAGTCTACCATTGACCTGCACCTGCAGGGGTATGGGGAGAAGTTGATGGAAGGGAAGAGGGGTTCCATCGTAGCCATAGAACCCAAAACCGGGGAGATACTTTCCCTGATCTCCGCGCCTACTTACGATCCGAATATGCTGGCGGGCTCCAAGTTTGGGGAAAACTACCTGCAATTAAACGCTCAGGAAAGCAAGCCGCTGTTTAACCGCCCCATCATGGCCACCTATCCCCCTGGTTCCATCTTCAAGGTTGTCCAGTCACTGATTGGCCTACAGGACGGGACGCTCAACCCCAATTCCACCTTTGCCTGCCACCGCTACCTGGTGAACTGCCATAACCATCCCAATCCCAGTAACTTGTTTGGGGCTATCAGAAATTCCTGCAATCCCTATTATCACCAGGCATTTCGCCTGATGATCAACAAGGAAGTGTCCAGCAATACGTATATTGACACCCAGATAGGGCTGGACGAATGGAGAGAGGCCGTGATGAAATTCGGTCTCGGACGCCCGTTGGGAACTGATCTCAGCGGGGAAAAGGGTGGGGATGTCCCCGGAAGCAGCCTATATGACAGGGTGTACGGGAAAGGAAGATGGAAATATTCAACCATCTATTCCCTATCCATTGGTCAGGGCGAGTTGTTGGTCACCCCGCTCCAGATGGCAAATCTGGTCGCCATTTTTGCCAATAAGGGTTATTACTACATCCCCCATTTGGTGCGGGCGATAGATGGAGACAGCACGAGGATTCCCCAAAAGTTCAGGAAGAAAATTGACGTTGGGGTAGATCCTGAACATTTTGATCTGATACAGGATGCGATGGAACAGGCCGTATACGGTACCGCCGGGCGTGCTGTCATGAAGGACATATCCATTGCGGGAAAAACCGGAACCGCACAAAATCCACAAGGCGAGGACCATTCGGTTTTCATTGCATTTGCGCCCAAGGAAGATCCGAAAATTGCGATTGCGGTGTATGTTGAAAATGCAGGCTGGGGAGGAAGGGCGGCAGCCAGCACGGCCAGCTTAATGATTGAGAAATATCTTACCGGTGACGTTCAGCGGAAGGATCTGGAAGAGTATGTGTTGGAAGGTAAATTTATGGAGTAAGTTGAGACAGAAAGAATTATACGTAAATAAAGTAGATTGGCTGACCATCATCGTCTACGCCCTGTTGGTAATGATAGGCTGGTTTAATATCTATGCCGCGGTATATGACGGGCAGGCGGCCAAGAGCATTTTCGATTTTTCCATCAATTCGGGAAAGCAACTGGTTTGGATAGGTACGGCAGTGCTGCTTATTGTGTTGATCATGGTGGCCGATTACCGGCTGTTCGAAAACCTCAGCCTCTTTCTATATGGGATTTTTATGATACTGCTGCTCCTTACCCCTTTTATAGGAAAGGAAATCAGCGGCCAGAGGGCCTGGTTTGAGATTGGAGCGTTTCGGCTTCAGCCTGCCGAATTTGCCAAGTTTGCGACCGCCCTCACCCTGGCGAAGTTTTTGGAGCGGCCATCTGTCGATCTCAGCCAGTTTAGGTACCAATGGAAAGCCATGGCCATCATTGCCCTTCCGGTTGGCCTGATTATGCTTCAGCCTGATTATGGCACGGCCATGGTGTACAGCGCCTTCCTGTTCATGCTCTATAGAGAGGGCATGCCCCAGCGTTACTTTGTGATAGGATTGTCGTTTGTTTCGGTGTCGCTTTTGAGTCTGGCCTTGGATGACAACATTTATCTGGTAGCGGGCATTCTGCTCCTGGTGCTGCTTTTTATCATGATAGGTAAATTTAGTTGGCAAAGACTGGTTTTTTTCGTGTTGATGGGTTCAATAATCATTGCCTATAGTTATAGCCTTGACTATGTGATTTCCAAGTTGCCCCAACATCACCAAAACCGGATTATGGTGTTGTTTGATCCTGATATAGATCCGCTTGGGGTAGGCTGGAATGTCACCCAATCGAAGATTGCCATAGGTTCCGGTGGCCTTTTTGGTAAGGGTTATCTGGAAGGCACGCAGACTAAGTTTGATTTTGTCCCGGAACAGCACACGGATTTTATCTTCTGCACATTGGGAGAGGAGTTTGGCTGGTTTGGCAGCCTGGTGGTGATCTTGTTGTTTATGATCCTCCTGATCAGGCTGGTGATTTTGTCGGAAAGGCAAAAAACCCGGTTTGCCAGGGTGTATGGCTACGGTGTGGTGTCGCTGCTACTTTTCCATTTTGCCATCAACATCTCCATGACCATCGGGCTCTTTCCGGTCGTGGGGATTCCCTTGCCTTTTTTCAGCTATGGGGGCTCTTCCTTATGGTCTTTTACCATATTGCTGTTTATTTTTATCAAGTTGGATTCCCACCGCATCCAGATGTTGGACAGGATAAACTGATGCCATGAAAAAACTGTTGCTTTACAGACATGCCAAATCCTCCTGGGATGACCTTTTTATACTTGACCGGGACAGGCCCTTGTCGGAAAGAGGACTGAGAGATGCTCCCCAAATGGCCCAGCGGCTCAAAAGACGGAACATTTATCCGGACGGGATGCTTTCCTCTTCTGCCAAAAGGGCAGAGACTACGGCCCTGATCACCGCGGAAAACCTGCATTTTCCTAAGAATAAAATCGAGCTCAGCCCGAAGCTATACCATGTCTCCGCCGCTGCCCTGCTTGATGAAATAAGGAAAACCCCGGACGAATATATTACGCTTTTTGTGTTTGGCCACAATCCGGGCCTGAATGAGGCTATTGCCTTACTGGGAGGAGAGATTGACAACCTTCCTACCTGCGGACAGTTTGGGTTTATCTTTGAGGTGGAGGAATGGCAAAAAATCGGCCCGGACAATGCCCGGGTATGGTTTTTTGATTACCCGAAGAAAAAGCCCACCTGATATGCGTTTCCAATCGGTTAAAATTGCGTTAGGCGCGGACGGTTCGGCGGTTGTTTATCAAAAAGTAAAAAAGTACAGCCCCGATGGAATAAAATACCACATCCAGTAAATCCCTCGTGTACAGATCCGACCATAATGGAAGAAGGCCTTCGAAAAGTATGCTGAAATAAATTACCGCGACGGCAATCTGAACCTTAGTAAAGGCGAATTTTTCCTTTGCGGGATGGATCCAACGGTAGATCTGTAGGGTAATACCCAAAGCAACCGGCATTAACAGCAGATCGTCCAGGTAACTATGGACGAAAGGGATAAATATTTGACGGACCTTTTCCAGGTATTGGTTTACCCAAAAAAGTACGCAGGAAAGAATAAAAAAGGGGTTTTTCAGTACGGACATTATCCTGGAAGAAAAGCGACCACCCAGGCAATAAAAGTAAGGATAGCCATATAAATGACATAAAAAAAGTTGCCGATCTTCTTTAAATATTTGACAATCTCAGCGTCGTCTTCCCTGATGTTAAAAATCCATTGTTCTTCATTAGCTTCCTTCTGGGCTACCCGCTTTTCATGGTATTCCAGGTCAATACCGCCCAACGGATTGCCGCAATGGACACATGGGTCATTTAAATTCTGGTTCCAAACAGACCATTTTCCACAATGAGGGCATTTTTTTTCACCCGATGCCATAAAACTAAAAGTCCCTCACATCTACTAAAACCTCATTATAACCGTCCCTGTTTTCTATCAGCCACCATATCTTACCGGCAACGTCATCAGGGGCACTCAATTCTCCATTGTTTTTGTATGATCTGAAGATTTCAGCTCTACTAAAATTTTCCACGGAACTGGAGCGGATTTTATCCTGCATTTCCGTATCAAAAATTCCGGGAGAAAGGCTATAATATTTTATCCCATAGTTTTTCAACTTGGATTCCTCTTCGGCTACCAAAGAAAGCTGGTTTAAGGCCGCCTTGGTACTGCAATAGCCTGACCAGCCATCAATGGCTTTACTGGCAGCACCGGAACTGATGTTGACCACTATTTTCTCGGCTTCCTTGTTTTTGTATTGCTTTACGAATTCGTTAAGGAGAATGGCCGGAGAGATTATGTTTAGGTTGTATATACCCTGGATTCCATTAGCATCCAGATTTCCCAGGGGGGCAATTTCTCCGATCCATGCCGCATTGTTTATTAACACGATTCTTTGAAATTCCCCAGCCGGGAAAATCTTCTTTAGGTTGTCGGTCACGGCCGGGATGTCACCAAGGTCAAGCGATACCGGCAGGAAATTTTCCTTTTGGTCCAGTGTGGATCTGGAAACGCCCACTACAAAGTTTTCCTTTTTTTCGGTCAGCAATTCCGTCAATGCCCGTCCCAGCCCCTTGCTGCAGCCGGTAATGATGTAAAGGGATTTCTTCATGGAAGGTGATTTAGTTATACTATGTACTAAGTACGAGGTACTACGACGGGATGTTCCCTAAACGGGTGTTAAATTGTACAAAGTAAGCATTCAATTCCTTCATCTCATTACGCAGTACTCAGTACCCAGTATCCCACCAGTGCCCCTTGTTCTCTCCGGTTCACATTCAACCCCTTTGGGGTTGCCCCGTTTCATAGTCGCTTTTTCCGGGGGCTGTACCCCCGGTTATTCATATTGAAGCCTTTCAGGCTTCTCCCAACCACCATTGCCAGCGTCCTGACGATCTAGATTTCCGGCCTTTCTGAGGTCGTCAATCCACCCCATAACTATCCGATTAGCGTAATCTGGTTTTGCCGGGGTCATACCTGGGAAGCACTCAACCCCTTAAAGGCCGAACCTCTTTATACACCTTGTCTTTTTATAAAAACACGATCTTTCGGGCTGCGACCGTGCACTAATCCCCAAATCTCATTACGCAGTACCCAATACTCAATACCAAACAGTGCCCCTTGTTCTCCCCGTTCACATTCAACCCCTGTTGGATCGTCAAACTTTCGTTTGCAGACGGTCGGCCACAACTAAGGGATATGGACCGTCTACCGTGGGCCGTCGGCAGTGGTCTGTGGATTGTAACTTTAGACGTGTCGAATCATCATCAGTTCGGCAGTCTCACATCGATACATCAGTCGCACAAATAAAAACGCTCCGGTTCACAGAATATACTGCGAAAGATCCCTGTTTTGAACCAGAGACTTCAGCCGCTCCTCCACCATCTCCCTGGTGATCATGATTTTTGAATTGGGCTCAATGGTATCGGGTACATCAAACAGGAAGTCGTTCAATAAG
>DATGOS010000550.1:0-3493 GCA_035305725.1 Cyclobacteriaceae bacterium | reverse complement strand
TTCTATGGAACGATAAAATTCAGGAAATCGGCCGGTACCCCAACAGCAACGCGAAGAACGGCGGATACCTGACCATCAGCGGCAGTTCGGGAAACAGATCTGTCACCAGCAGTGAGTTAAGTTCATCACCCAACTTTTCAGGTGGCGAGGTGGTGATCAGGAAAAACCAGTGGATCATAGACCGGCACCCGATCTCCAGCCACTCGGGCAACACGGTAAATTATAACGGTACAGGGGTGTACAGCCCTTCTGCGGGCTATGGCTTTTTCATTCAAAACCACATCAATACCCTGGACCAGGCCGGAGAATGGTACTTCAACAAGTCCGCCAAAAAAATAAGCCTGCACTTTGGTTCAAACAGCCCAAGTTCAAGCCGGGTGCAAGTCAGTACCTTGGATCACTTGCTCACAAAATCTTACCAGGCCAGCCATATCCGTGTGGAAAGCCTGCATTTTAAAGGCGCAAACAAAGACGGTGTCTACCTGGCAGGAGGAAGAGACATCCAGCTACAAAATATAGTCGTGGAAAACTCGGGGGAGAATGGCTTCACCGCATTGAGCATTCTGGAACTGGTGGTCAATAATTCCAGATTTGTCAATTCCTTGAACAATGGAATTAACCTCAGATATGGCGACGATGGCGCAAAAATCACCAACAATGTAATAGAAAACACCTTTATGTTTCAGGGAGGTGTCCAAAATGGAGACAGGAACGGCGTAGGAATTCTGGTGACCTCGGACCACTCCGTCATCGAGCACAACAAGATAATCAATACGGGCTTTAACGGCATCGACTTTTCCGGCAACAACATCCTGATTAAAAACAACCTGATCGATGGTTTTAGCTATTTAAAAAATGACGCAGGCGGCATTTATTCATTTGGGGGAACAAGTACGACCCAAAGTTTTTATAATAGAAAACTCGTAGGCAACATTATACTAAACGGGTCTGGCACCAGGCACGGCACTCCCCCCGTCCCTTATACCTCTAAGCCACAGTCAAGCGGAATATTTCTAGATGATAATTCAAACGGTATCGAAGTATTGGACAACACGCTTGCCAGTAATTCATATTCGGGGATTAAAATAGGCAACGCAAGCAATATTACCGTCAGGAACAACACCTTTTTCGATTCGGATTATCAGGTCTTTATCGCCAATATAGGAAGGGGAAGAAATACCCGAAGTCTTGAATTTACCAACAACATCTATTTTTCAAAACATGCTGACCAAACCTCCTACACGTTTGTCACGGATTTCAATGACATTTCCAGCATGGGCCGCTTTGATCAGAATTATTTTGCCCGGCCCATGGGAGACCCCCACAGCATCTCTGTTAGGTATAAAAAATCCAACAAGATGGTTGATGATGTTTTGAATCTGGAACGTTGGCAGCGAATCTTCGGGTTGGACAAAAGTTCAAAGAACCAGAACCAGTCCCTTAAAACGTTTTCCGTGAAACGTCTGTTAGGTGAAAACCTAGTCGGCAACGGGTCTTTCCTGAGCAATATCCTGGGGATGTTTTGCGGTGATTGCAAACCTTCACGGGTAACAGACATTTTTACTCAAGGGGCCATAAAGGTCGAAAGTCCTGGCCAATCTGAGTTACGGACAGAAATCCGTGGGGTAAAGAAGGATAAAAACTATGTAATAAAATTCAAAGCCCGCAGCAATAAACCCCAGGGGCTTCGGATATTTTTACGAATGGGCGGTCACCCATGGCATGTCGTGTCACCCAGTACTACGGTACAGTTGACCGATAAGGAACAGGAATATACCGTGCTGCTCAAGCCCTATCAGGACGTCGACAAGACCTCAGTGATGTTAATCTCCGATGAGGGGGGATGGACCTATTGGATGGATGACCTGGAAATCAAAGAGGCAGAGGTGGACATTGTTGATCCATCGGAAAAAGTACTCTTTGAATACAACGCCACGAAATCGGAGAAAACAATTTCTTTGAACGGCACTTATGTGGACGCCCAAAACAGAACCTATTCAGGAAGCGTCAAACTTGCCCCTTATTCCTCACTTGTCCTGGTGAATACCTCCGGAACAAATTCAACACCGCCGATCGAAGCGCCTAAAGTTAACCTGACTTCTCCTGGCAACAACCACGAACTGGAAAGGGGAACACAGGTTGTGATTAAGGCGGATGCATCGGCCAACGGCAGAAAAATAGAAAAGGTGGAATTCTTTAACGGAGACAAAATCATCGGAACCTCCACCGAAGCGCCTTTTTCCTACACCTGGCAGAACGTGCCTGAAGGGTCCCATACCCTGAAGGCAGTGGCTACCTGCGAGAAAAATATGAAATCCACTTCCCAGGAAGTTCGGCTCAAAGTGGTAACCACAGCTGTGGACAAGTCCCCTCAAGGCGGCTTTGCCCCATTGTTTGTCAATGCCGGCGGTGACGCTGAAGTAAGCTATGGAGGCTCTACTTTCGTGCCTCTTTCAAAAACCCAGGTAAAAGCTGACAACTATACCAGAAGCGCTCATGCCACGCCCCAGGCCAATATGCTGTTCCAATCCTCCACCTTTGCAAGGAACCTGTCGTATGCCATCCCCGTACCGAACGGAACTTATACGGTAAAGACCTACCATAGTGAGGGGTATTTTGGGGTGGACGGCCCAACCGCATCCAAAGGCCAGAGGATATTCGATATTCTTGTAGAAGGTCAGTTGGTAAAAAAAGATTTCGACCTCTATGCAGAATATGGCAACAAGGAAGCGGTGCTGACTTTTCAAAACATTGAGGTAAAAGACGGCGTCCTGAACCTGGACATGCCAGCCTCTGCCAACAACGCCGTTCTTTCCGGCTTTGCGGTAATACCTTTTGGGATGGAAAAAACACTCCCGGGGGCGACCCAAAAAGGTACATTATTCATAAAAACGGGAAGCCATGATGATGTCACCTATCAAAACCAGGTATATGTCTCCGAGGTTAAAAGTAATTTCCTTTCCAGGAACCCCAAATCCTATGAGAATCCCGCATCAAGTTCCGAGCCTTTGTTCCAGTCGCACAGGTTTGCGCGCGATTTGAACTACACCATCCCTGTACCTAATGGCAGGTATACGGTGATCACCTATCACCACGAAAGCTATTTCGGATATGACGGTCCCTCCGCCGCAAAAGGAAGAAGGGTCTTCGATATATATCTTGAAGAGAAGCTGGTAAAAAGCAACCTGGATCTTTATGCGGAAAACGGCAACAAGCCTTTGGCCCTTCGGTTTGACAACGTGGAGGTCTCTGACGGGACGATCAACCTGGACTTATTTGCCTCCATGAACAATGCAATGATCTCAGGCATTGCCATTATCAGCGAGGCCGACAAAGCGTCGGTACTGGGATCGGCCAACCTGAGGGTAATGGCCTCTGTAGAGCCCGAACCTGAAGAAGACGAGGGTGACGAACTGATAAACAACAGCGTTGCCGAAAGTGGTACAGGTTTCCAACTTTACCCCAACCCTGCCAGGGACTATGCGACCCTGTC
>DATGOS010000549.1:0-3938 GCA_035305725.1 Cyclobacteriaceae bacterium | reverse complement strand
CTGGAGTTCCTCTCGAAGGTTCCTTCAGGCGAAAGTATGGCTGGATGAAATAAATCCTGATTGGCTGAGCCTACAGTTTGTCATTTATGCTTTTCATCCCAAAGGTCTACCCTTTGGCCTGGGCAGTAAAATTTCCGGGTTGGTCAAGGGCAGGCGCCTCCATGTGATGTTTCACGAGATTTGGATTGGCTTTACCACCATCTCCCCCATGAAGCACAAGATCCTGGGCTTTTTTCAAAAAAGAATAATTAAAAATCTCCTTACATCAACTGATGCGGACCTGGTCAGTACTTCGAACGGTTTGTACCAAGCCGTCTTGCTCAATAACAATATAGAATCCAGTATTTTACCTTTATTCAGCAACATTCCCCTCGCAGCTTCTGATGATGCCTATCAGAAGAAAGTACTCGGACAATTAAATATTGATCCGGGGGAGCGGCATCGGTGGAAGATTATGGGCTATTTTGGCAGCCTTTATCCTGATGCAGCGCTGGAACATGCCCTTGAGGAGGAATTACTTTGCAATGACAGGGAGGGGAAAAGCCTTGCCTTTATTGGTTTTGGAAGGACTGATGAAAACGGCCTAAAGGAATTCCGGCGTTTACAAAACATGTTTTCTGAACAGATAAATTTCCATCACTTCGGAGAACTGCCCTCCGAACGGATTTCCCAGTTGATGCAGATCATGGATTTGGGAATATCTTGTACCCCCCGACAACACCTGGGTAAAAGCGGCGTGTTTGCCGCTATGAAACACCACCGTCTTGAAGTTAAAACGCCTCAGGGTAGCCATATTCCTGAATATGATCAGGAAATAAAGAAATACCATGAAGAAATGGTTTCAAGGCCCGCTGAAGACTGGGCCGTAGCCAATATTTCCAGAAAATTTTTACACCTATTAAAATAAATTTTATGATTGATGTAAAAGCTATATTAAAGCTACAACAACAAAATGTCATCGATTGGCACAGCCGGGTGGTTGTGTCAGAAAAGGGGCTGTGCTGGAAGTATATCGAGGAAAACAACATGTGGAATTTTCTGCTCTGGCATGAAGAGGATATTGCCAGAATAAAGGACATTGATCCGCTGAGGATTGTAGAAGCAAAGCGAAACATCGACAAATACAACCAGTCACGAAACAATGCCATAGAAAAAATAGATGAATGGATCTTGGCTTATTTGCACTATAAGACTACCCAAACTTCCGATAAGCTTCATTCGGAAACCCCGGGGATGATGATCGACCGCCTGTCCATCATGGCCTTAAAGAGATACCACATGTATGAGGAAACGATCAGAACGGACGCGTCGGCGGAGCATATCAATGCCTGTCGCGCAAAAGTAGCTGTTCTGGATGAGCAGATGGCTGATCTGGCAGCATGTCTGGCAGAGGTTTTGGACCAATTGCAACGCGGCGAGCTGAAATTTAAAGTGTACAGGCAGTTTAAAATGTACAACGATCCGTCCTTAAATCCACAATTGTACAAGAAAGAGGAAGCACAGCATGCCTGAATTAAAAACCGACTTGTATATCGATTCCATGTCCGGGGGAAACGGGGATATATGGATGAGGCTGGCAGGGTTCTATTCTGCTTCCTCTTTGGTGCCCGGCGTCAACATCCACCTATTGATCCCTTCCTTTTTGAGAAATCTGGCCAGGGTTGCTTTTGGAGACAGATTGCACCTATCCGATCAAGAAGGTTTTCCCGCACGGAACCTAAAATATACAGCCCTCGGCATCAGGGATCTACTGCCCGGCATTGTAAAAGGAAATAGGTATATCTCTCCTTATCAGCGGGCGGTGATCCACGATAAAAGAAAACGTGAAGTTAAAGACAAACTAAATATTAGATTATTTGATCTCTGTGATTACTTTGGTTGGGTAAGCGTTCCGGCCTGGAGGTGGATCACACTTTATCAGGGATATCTGGAGATCATCGGCATCAAAATGTTCCGGCAACTTTCCTATGATGACTTTGAACGGCAGTTGAAAGCGGATTACCACAGCATCTTCGCCAGGCTGAACGGTTCCCTCCCAATATCCCCGGAACTCAGCATTCCACAGGATTTCAATGACCATATCGTTATTTTTCCTACCGGGACAGGGCGGCAGTTTGTTCCTGTATCCTGGGCGGAAAAACACCTGCCCGATGCTTATTATGCATTTTTTCACAAAGATGAAGAGGCTGCGGCCTATAGGGACAGGGGCTTGAAAACGATTTGTTTTTATAAAGAACCGGGAGATATTATCTTTTTGTCACAAAAAGCCAGATGGACTGTCAGTACAGACAGTTTTCCCTCCCACCTATTACAGTACAGTTCCCGGCGATGTACCATCACCATTACCGAGGTGTTGAAATCAAGAATCATTTCACCGGTATTTGAAGGAAAGGTCGTGAATTCAGAAGTTGCCTGTCATCCCTGTTTGCATCTTGACCGGAAAAATCATCCCCGTTGTATGGCAGGTTTTGAAGAATGCCAAAACTGGCACCACCCCAAGTACACAGCCAACCTTTTAAATTCCATTCCCCGTTCATGAAAGTATCTGTGTGCATTCCTACCTATAACCAGTCCCTGTATTTGGAAAAGGCCATAAGGAGCGCAAACCGGCAAACCCTGGCTCCTTATGAAATCATTGTGTCCGATGATGCGAGTACAGATGAAACGCCGGAGGTATTAAACCGTTTATCCGCAGAGATCCCGCATTTAAAGATCATCCGGCAGCCGGCCAACCTGGGAACTTCCTTAAATGTTGACGCCTGTCTTCGCGCGGCTACAGGAGAATTCGTGGTAAGGCTGGATTCGGACGACTTGCTTTTGCCAGGCTACGTAGAGAAGTTGGTCGGACTTCTTCAGGCGTTTCCCCATGCCGGATATGCGCACGCTGCGGTTATGGAAGTGGATCAACACGACCGTGCGGTGAAAGTAAGAAGACTGATCAGGAAATCCGGCTACCAAAAAGGAGGCGATGCCTTAAAAGCGGCCATCTCCGGTTACCGCGTATCCGCCAATATCATCTTGTTTAGAAAAGAGGCTTTGCAAAAAGCTGGTTACATTAAAAACATCGCCGATTTTGCAGAAGATTATTATCTCTGTGCCTCAATTGCCGCGCAGGGATATGGCAACTGCTATATGGATGAAGTATTGTCGAATTACCGGGTGTGGATGGATGCCGGTAAGGTGAGGCAAAAACGCAAACTGGCAGAGATAAACGGGCTAAGACGGGTGTTTACGGAAGTACTGGAGCCTGCTTATCGGCAAAATTATTCGATATTGAACTTGATCAAAAACAAAAGATCCGCTTTTGCCTGCCAGCATGCTGACTGTCTCGGCTGGGATGAATATAGTCCTGCGGAGAAAAAGGAACTGGGCCATGCGATTGATCGATTGTCCGGTTCCAAGCGGGTGAAGGTTGTAAAATGGATATATTCAAATGGATACGGGGAAAGCCTTAAAAAAGCATTTTGGATCATGGGTCTGCCAAAGCAGCTTTTGAAAGCGATAATCTTAAGATTCAGGGGCAGCAACCAGGCCCTCGTATCCGTTAGTGAATCTTTTAATTCCCATTAAATGAGTCTGCTTCTTTCCCACCCCACCGGAAACCGGAACGTCCGGGAAGTAATGGCCGCCTTGCTACGGGCGGATCAACTGGTAGAATTCCATACCACCATCGCCGCTAATCCGGATTCCCTTTGGCTGAAAATGCTTCCCGCAGCTTTTCGAAAAGAGTGGCTTAGGCGGTATTACGACATCCGAAACGAGAAGTTGAAGACCCACCCCTCTTTGGAACTTGCAAGACTTGTTCTGCCAAAAATAGGATTCAGATCGGCCATAAGACATGAATCCGGATGGGCCAGTGTGGATGCTGTATATAAACATTTTGACCGGGCTGTTGCCTCCAATGTGAAATCACTGGCAAACAAGGGCAGCATAGAAGC
>DATGOS010000548.1:0-5367 GCA_035305725.1 Cyclobacteriaceae bacterium | reverse complement strand
CTTCTACCAAACTTCTGTCTAAAATTAGCATTTCTACTACCTACGAAAGGCAATACCGAAACATAATTAAACAATATAGGTAAATTAATTCCCAAAAAGAAATGGCATCCTGTGAAAGTGATTTATTTTTTTAGAATTTATAGCTTATCAATAACGCAAGGTTATTTTCCCATAGACAGCAGGTTCAATCTGTCGCGGGGCGGGGGATGAAGGAATGAATTCAGGATGCGGTCCGTCTCCGATATTCTGTCCGACCACGCTAAGTTCCAGCGCCTCGTTTAGTTGCCAGCCGAGACGGACATCAATGCCGAAATGACTCGGCAAATACGGCTCGGGTAGATCGTCAATATACCGTAGGACGGTACCAAACTCAAGCCGGCCGGGAAGTCGGATGGCGGATTGGACAAGAAACTGGTTTGTGGGATCGTTACTTTCGGCGGTACCTCCGTTTAAATCCTGGCTCCAGGGTTTAACGCGCAGTTTCTTTTTTAAAAATGTATATCCACCACGAAGGCTCCAGTTGGGATTTACCTGAAGCGCGGCGGAAAGTTCCGTGCCATAGGTTTCCCCCTGTACGCCGTTGGCAAAGGTAACGGGTATATTGAAGGGAGGAGGTCCGGGTTCTGAGCTTCTTATATGGTCATAGGTATTGTAGAATGCGGCTATGGAAAATGTAGCCCTCTCCGTGAACTGTCTCCGCCACCCCAGTTCATAGGTGAGCATGGACATGGCCTTAAAATGCCTATTACCGGCAATTAATGAAAGCTCCGGCGTAAGGTCCAGGTAAAAGTCACGGTCTATCCTGGCGGGGGTTCGCACTGCTCTGGAGACTGCTGCCCATAATATTTGACTGTTCGGCAACGTCCAGGTGATCCGGCCGTTGGGCAGGTATTCCAAGCCGGTATAGCTGTTATGCTCAAATTTTATCCCGAGCGTAAGTTGCAGGCGGTCCCTCAGCAATGCGATTTCATCCTGTAAAATCAGACTGTAGAGCCAAAGGTCTTTTTGAGCCGGAAGAAACTTAAAAAGTTCGAGATTGGTGACTTTGTGGTCCATATACCGAAAGTTTATGCCGAAGGATAGGGAATGCCGGTTCCCCAGCGGGTGCCGGTTGTGCCAGTCTACGTTGTACGTCTTTAGGTCTTCGTCAAAGCCATTCTTAAAATCCCTAAAAGTATGGTCATAGTACGCATGAAGGGTAAATCTTGACTCGTTCGACCGTTCATGGTCCCAACGTACAGCGATATTGTCACCCCTTGCCACCAAGGCCTCGGCCTGGCCCTCCGGATTGGGCCTTCCCCGATAGGTATTTTGCTGTAGCGTTAACTGGTCGTTATCGGAGGCCTTCCAATCGAACTGAACCCCTCCCTGAAGCATTGACCAATCATCCCCCGCCTCCGAACCGGCAGAATCAAGGGTACTGGCCATCTTAAATCCTGTTCCATAAATTTTATAGGACAGGTCTTTGCTGATTTCCCCGCCGTAACGCACGCTGCCCTGGCCCGGCAGTGAAGTGCCTATGGCGCCCTCCACGAACAATCCCTGCGTGTCTTTTGAATCCTTGGTGATGATGTTGATGACGCCGTTGACCGCATTCGCACCCCACAGTGTGCCTCCGGGCCCACTGATCACCTCGATTCGCTCCACATCCTCCAAAATGAGGTTCTGCACATCCCAAAATACCCCTGCATACAAGGGGGTATATACACTGCGACCGTCTATAAGCACCAGCAGCTTGTTTGCCAGCACATTGTTGAATCCCCGGGCGCTGATGGCCCATTGGCTGGCATTCACCTGCGCGACCTGCAGATTAGGGGCAAGCTTCAAAGCTTCCGGCAGCGTTTTTGCCCCCGATTGGTGAATTTCCTCCTGGGTAATGACCTGTATGGCAGAGGCGACAGCGGTCAATTTTTCAGGCGTTTTGGAGACCGAGGTCACCTCGATGTTCATCAATTCCTCCAGCGTTAACTTTTTAAGTTCGGAAGAAGAAAATCTGTCCTGCTGGGCAGTAAGTTTACCGGGATTAGCCAGGGCGGCAAGCATTGAAAAGCTGATAAAAATATAGCATGGAAAACCTCTCCCGGTAAAATAATATAGGTAAAAGTTTTTCATGATGCATCATTTCATGGCCCGGCAACAGATAAGCTCTTTTAAACGGTGACAGGTTTTTTGAAATTAAATGATATAAAGATTATTTTCTTTTAGCTAACCTACAAAGGTAAATAATTCGAATATAAATTATTACTATTACAATAAAAAATGAACAGCTATCCTTTAACAGAATGACAAGGTTTTTAGGGGCTGCCGACCGCCAATGGCCTTTATTGACACGCGTTATTCCAGCCTCTTTAGCCTTTCCAGGAGGGGAGGGTGGGAGTAGTGAACAAAGACATACAAGGGATGAGGGTTGATATGGCTAAGGTTTTTGACAGACAATGTTTTCAGGGCCTCGGCCAAAGGTTTTCCTGCAAAAGTCTCCCTGGCAAAACGGTCCGCCTGAAATTCATTTTTTCGGCTAAGGAGATTCATGCCCAAGCCTATGCACATAGAAACCGGTGAAAAAAGCAGGCTGAAGCCTATCAAATTGAGGTGAACGGCCAATTCGCTTCCTCCCAGGGCAAGGCTGATGTTTTCACTGAACACAAAGAGAGAAAGGATGTACAGCAAAATTCCTGTCTGGATGATTCCCAAAGCCAGGCCCGTCAGGATATGTTTCTTTTTGTAGTGGCCGATTTCGTGGGCTAATATTGCCACCAACTCCTCGGTTGAATGCTGTTCGATCAGGGTGTCGTACAACACCACCTTCTTTTTCTTTCCAAATCCTGAAAAGAACGCATTGGCCTTGGAGGAACGCTTGCTTCCATCAATGACAAATATATTCTGAAGAGAAAAATGCACCGTGCGGGAATAATCCAGAATGCGGGCTTTAAGTTCGCCTTCCTCCAACGGTGACAGCCGGTTGAACAGGGGAAGTATCAGGGAAGTATAAAACAGATTGAGCAACACCATAAAGGCCGCGGAGATGATCCAAAACTGCCACCAAAATGAAGGCCCCATCCGGTAGACCAACCACAGCAGCAGGTACAACAGGCTCCCTCCGATTATGATGGTCAGGGCCCAGCCTTTTACTTTGTCCGTGAAAAAAATTACCGGCGTCGTCTTGTTGAAGCCAAAATCCTCTTCGATTTTAAAGGTGTGGTAGTAGTCAAACGGCATGGACAACAGATCCGCACCGATAAAGACCATGCCTAGATAAACAACTGAAAGCCATACCGGATGGTCAATGTATCGCTGCAGCCAGGTATCCAATTCGCCAAAAAGCCCAAAAATTATAAAAGAAAGCATTACTAAAAATGAAATGCTGTCGGTAATCAGTCCAAAGCGATAGTTTACCCGCTGGTATGCGCTGGTTTCCTGTATTTTCTCCAGGGTAAGGTGTCCGTTCAGGCTGGGAGGGACTTCTTTGACCTCCCTTTGGATATTCAGCCAGTCCAGCGTTTTTTCGAAAATGAACCCAAGGACCAATACCGTGAGAATAAGGATTTTTACACCTTCAGGACTCATTGTTCAGTTTAAAATTTTGGACAGGGAAGAATGGTATCCCTTCTCCTGGGCGCACCGGGGTTCCTGTCCGGAAAAATATAGGAGAGGCTAAATTCATGGGCACCGCCGGACTGAATCCCCAGCTGCGAAACGGTATAATCAAAACTGTAACCTATATTAAACCCGGAAGGCAGGTTAAATCCAACCAACATTACGATGGCATCCCGGTTGCTTTGTTCGTCCACCGGCTTATGGGGCAGTCCCCGGTACCAGGCACCAAAAATCAGGGGCTCCATATAGACATAGGCGCCAAGGTCCAACTGCTCGAATGGCCCCTGTCGTTTGTAGTTCAGTGTCGGGGTAATATACCGTTCCTTATAGGTGTGGGTAAAATCTCTTCGCATGGCGCCCGGGCCCAGGGAAATGCGGTAGCCGGTATGTATGGAGTATTTTGCCGGCAGCTTGCTGATTCCCTCGTCAAGGAAGGACTGGTTAGGCTGGTTTACATGGTGCGCGGAAATACCGAGCCAGAAATTCTCCGTAAAAAATAAACCTCCGACGGACAGGGAGAGCATATTAACGGGATCCCCGAATCCAGCCATATCGTCTCCCGGCAAGATAGGGCCAAAAGGATCGGTGGGGTTGATTTGATTGGCAAAGACGAGATTTTCATAAAATCCAATGTCCCTTCTTATGAAACTGGCTTGAAAGCCAGGCCGAAAATAAGCGCGGTCGCCAACTTGGAGCTCATAGGCATACAAAGCGGAAACGTTGGTGGAGCGTAGGTTGGCGGCACCTTCCACGTCGTTGGTGACCATCAATCCCACACCTGAATTGTAGGCTTCCAGGAAAGTGTCATAATACGCGGAAAATGTAGTAAAACTGGCATCCAGACCCGGCCATTGGCTTCTATAATTGACTCCCATCCTTCCCCGCAGTTCCGATCCGGTAAAGCCGGGATTCAAATACAGGGGAGCTGCATAATATTGGCTATATTGGGGGTCCTGCCCCCGGCTTTCCAAGGCGGTGGTAAAAAGAAGCAGAATAAAAAAAACTGAATGTATTTGAGACCTAATCAAGGATTTGTCCGTTAATTTGAGTGGTAACTTGATTATAAACGTTTTGCTGCTTTTTCTGTTTTATAAAGCAGCCAGCAAATTATGAAAATCCCAAATATTTCCATAAATATTGTTTTTGTAATTGTTGGTGCGGTATTTTCTTCTTTTTTGGCCCAGTCCTCATTTTCACAGGGATTTAACAACAATGAATGGATTTTTGGATATTGTGAAGGTACGGATAATAACTACATTTCTTTTGGAAAAGACGGTATCGCAAAGGTAAACACCCTGCCTGCCGCCAATACTTTCGGTAAAGGCAACGCTGCCATGGCGGTAGACCCCGTCACCGGCCAGGTCCTGTTTTATACAGACGGGGCATTGGTGTACAACTACCTAAATCTTGCTATGCAGGGGGTAGTGGGGGAGCTGGGGGGATCGGAAACCGGTAGGCAGACCGTGGCCATTTCAGAACTGGACTATTCGGAGGGCGGGGGAAATAAACTGTTTTATGTTTTTTTTCTTAACACCACAGGCGAATTGGAATATGCTGTAGCCGACATGAACAACCAGGGAGGCGCTCAGGCCAACCAGCCTCCCGCCGGGGCTATTTCACCGGGGGGCACCCTGGGGCCGGCTTCTGGGAGCATCCTTGTCGTAAAATCCGCCGGCTCGCCGAATTTTTTGATCAGTTTCGAAAACGGCAGCCTGGTGTCGCGGGAGATTGGGGAAACGGAGGGAGATTTCACCCAACAGGGTAATCTTCCCA
>DATGOS010000547.1:0-3208 GCA_035305725.1 Cyclobacteriaceae bacterium | reverse complement strand
ATCAAAGCCACTTTTCTCGGAGCGAGGGAGGCGATGAGGTCAGACAAATCATAAGCCGTCAAAGCCCCCGCCACCGCATTGCGGAAGAATCCCTGATCATAATACTTGTTCATCACCATAGACTTGTAGGAGACCGGTGCGCCTATCAGTGAAACAGCTTGTATGGAGGTATCAAAAGCAGCCGCGTGCAGCAGCATTGGGCACATTTCATCAAAAGCCATCCCGAAAATCCTTTCAGAATTTACATCTTTCCTGGTTTTCAAAAAATCAGCCACCCTGGTAACATCGCCTGCCTGTATACCCAAAACGCTGCGTCCAATCAGCATGGCGGCGGTCTCCCCTCCCCCGGCCGTTTCTCCGGTACCGATTACATCCGGCGCGGCCACAACATAGCCCATTTTCACCAGTTTTTCGATATTGCCTCCCGGGGATGAGTCGGCTGCTTTTCCTTCGGGATGAAGATAAATAACCGAGGAGAACTGCTCTCCCTGCTCAGGAATGAACAAAAGCAGCGGAATCACATAATTGTTTGCTTCGCCATATAGGGCATACATTTCCACTGTATAGCCCTGTCTCTGATACCTTCCCCTAAATACCGGGTTCAATCCGGGCTGGGGAACCGTGTATCCTGATATTGTGGTGGCCTTTGTCCTTACATGCGGTAGATGGGTTGCGATATCCTGCCTCGACCTTTCCAGTTGGTCCAGCATTTCTTGTGTTTCCTTTTTGTTTAAGCTAAATACCGTTTCAGGGTCCTTAAAGGAGGTAGCAACCTGTCCCGTGGCGGTTACCGTCAATTCTCCGGGCTCAAACGCAGTGATCGCTTCATCATTAGGATTGCCCGGAAAATCCAGGCTTTCTTGAAAAAATGCATAAGTTCCCTCCCTTAACTTTTTCGTGTAACCATGTTCAAAATCGTCCTCTATCAAAGTGATGTTTTCTTCCTTTCCAAAAGCCGAATAAGCTTTCTTTACTTCTTCAAAAGTTTCCCGGGCGCCCTGAATACTGAAAAAATCCCGCGTTCCGGCACTGATCAGGGCCGGAGCCGGTGCCCTCACTTCAAGCAGATCTGCATGGGTAATTCCATTTTTGATTCCGTGATAGAAATTTTGCTCGGCGTCCTGGGGCCCTATGGATTCCATCAGCCGTCTAAACCCCGTAATGTAGTTGACGGGTGCCCCGGCTTTAAGGCGCTCATCAAACGCAAAATTATATGCAGACTGTGCGCCCCCGCCCGAGTGTCCCGTCACCCCCAGCCGGTCAGGATCCACTTCACGCCGGGTGAGAAGATAATCGACTGCTCTGATGCCGTCCCAGATAAAATACCGTGCGATAGACACACCGGACATTAGGGTTTGTTTGCCCAAATAGCTGTGTTCCCTGGTCGTGGAACCCGGAATGACCGAGGCCTTTTTCTCCGGGTCGTAATGTTGGATTCTTTCTCCCTGTCCCACACAGTCAATGGCAAAAACAATAAAACCCTTTTTCACCAGATTCAGGATCACCACCTGGTATGGAGGGTACAGGTAAGAAAGGGGCGTATGGCCGCTGAGGTAAAGGATGGCAGGGGTTTTGCCTTTTGTCGCCTCAGGAATGAACAGGGAGCCGGTGACATAAAACCCGGGCATGGATTCGTATATAATCTTTTCCACACGGAATCCTTCTTTTTTGATTACGCCGCTGACTTTAGCATTTAAGGGTGTTTTTTCGGGAAAGGGCCCCACCGTATTCAACAAGGTTTGTTTCATCTCCCGCTGTCTTTCCTTCCAATCCTCTTCGGATTTAAGCCCGGCTATTTTTTCATCCCGCTTGTCCAGGTACCCAAATGCCTGACGGTTTAAGTGATGCGCCAGCATATTCGCTCCATCCGACCATTCCACCCAGCGGTGCATGACGCTAAGGTTCTCTTCCTGGGCCAGAACAGCATCTGAATAATAGGAAAGGAGAAGCATTAAAAAAGCCGTCTTAGTTACTTTTAATATCTGCATGATAAATGTCTGATGATCAAATTCGTTTAACTAATTTCTGCCAACGTGTTGGGATTTAGGGCTCAAAACGTACAGGATTTCGCTTCCCGTACATTTCAGCCTTCTCTACAAATTCTACGCGGAAATCCTCCAGGCTTGGCCCCCTGACTTCCCGCCCTGACATGGTTCGGGGAAGGATGAAGGTGACCGCGCTCTCCGCCAATGCGGCAGCAAGGGAGACATCTCCCCAGTTCAGGAAGCGGGGAACGTGAACGGCCATGCTGTAAAAATCAACAGTTTCCCGGCTGTCAAACAAATAACTCAGGGGAGCGTCCCGCAGCGTAACATGTTCCACGTTCCCATTTATGGCACTCAAAAACAATCCCGCCAAAGCAGTTTCCTTACGGCCATCCACTGAAATTTCTCGAGCCTGATAATTTGTTTTCAGAAACTCAATTACGAGTTCCAGGTCCTTCACCCATTGTCCGAGTAAGGTTTTCCCCAGCCACATCAGTGCCCGGGATGAGGTGTGAAAGACAAATTGTTTATCAGAAGAACTGTCTGAGGGAGAAGAAATTTCGCCGGTACCTGTCAAATCCACCAATACTATTCCCGTTCCTTTCATTCGGTACTCCGCAATAACCTCAGGTGCGATGGCGGCTTTCCCTTCCGGGTTACTTAAGATGACATATCCCTTATCGGGTATGGTAGGCGGGAGGTGAAGCAAGGGGATCAGCTCCAGGTCATTGGTTTCCAGCGCGTACCGGTCCCAGCCGCCTGCGGAAGTATACTGATGGACTTCCTTCAACTTCCTGCTTCCCCTGATGCCAAGGATATCCGACAGGCCTTGTCGCTGTTTAACGGGATCGTGGAAGCCAGATCTGAGATACATTTCCCGCAGCGATCCTCCCCTTTGGCTGAGGTATTCCGGGGAGGTGACAATATCCGGATCACGCTTACCTTTTGGATATACCATAAGTTCGTCTTCCTCAAGCAGCGTGAAGGGCTTTTCTGCCCTGGCTGCTCCTGTGCCCCGTTGTTTTAGATGGAGGTCAAACCAGCCCAACATGGCTTCCCTGTCCTCACGCAAAAATCCGTGGGGCAGATCATAGGTGCGGCAGGAAAGATGTTCTTCTTTTCCAAGCATTTCAAACACGGGCTGGGCGTTGTTGTAGCTGCGTAACATTTCACTGGTATAGAAAGTCGGATTGGCTTCCAGGTTGTGGTTGACGGGCATTATC
>DATGOS010000546.1:0-3051 GCA_035305725.1 Cyclobacteriaceae bacterium | reverse complement strand
TCGGCGTTTCATAAATGGATGCCTCATTAAAGGTGACGGTATCATCGACAGCAACGGGGCTGGAATAATTCCAGGTAATTCCCTGATCATCGGAGATCAACAAGTGATTGGAGGTTTTTCGGGGTGAAAGTGAGTCTGTGGCAGCCACCACCCAGAACAAGCGTCCGTCTTTTCCTTCCCATAAGGCCCCCCTGTTGTACGCGGGAAGTGGTTCCCCCAGTGCATTGTAATTAAGTTCGGGCTCAATGTTTGGGGGATATAATGGGCCTTGCCAGCTTTTTCCTCCATCCTTTGACTTAAGCATATAACCCCCAAGGAAAACGACGTCATTTCCGTGATTGAAGACGGGTGATTTCATATCCGCGAGCGCTCCCTCCCGGACAAATGCCCAGCCATAACTGGTGCAGAGAAGGGTGCCGTCTTTCAGTTGCAGGAGACAGGGATCCTGAGAACCGCCAAAGGGATGCGCATAAATCAGTTCCGGCTCCGTGCTCCAGTTTATCCCGTCCCGCGAAGTGACCTTCACCAGGTAACTGTTGGGATCTACATGGGTGGTCCTATTTTCCTTAAACAGCCTCCTTTCGGGCGCTCTTCTAAAGGCAAGAACAAACTCTCCGTCCGGCTTTTTAACTACCGAAGGAAAAGCAGCGTAAAACTGGGGATTTTCATAGATGACAATATCTTTTACTTTTTTCAAGCCGGTACTGTCGGCTTTGAGTTCACTGGTTGCGAGGCAAAAAAGTGAGGGTAAGGACTGAAAAAAAATAGCCAAAACAATGATTTTTGCACCATTGGACATAATATGCATTTTTCGTGTAACATCATTCCATCTCCCGCCTAATAATATATTTGGCCTTGACCAACTGATTTTTGACGGTATTTTTGGAAATGCTCAATATAGCCGCAATTTCCTTGTAAGACTTCTTTTCGAAATAATTCATCTCCAATATCCGGCGTCTTTTTGGAGCCAAAGAACTTACAATCGCCTCCATACGGCTCAGGGAACTCTCCCTGTTTTCTTTTTCCTCCTCCTCTTCCCGGTATCCCTGAATGCGCTTCCAAAACTTTTCTTTAAGGACATGGCTTTTCTTCACTTCTTTTAAATAATCAAAAACCTCATTCCTTACTGCCCTGAAAATATAGGAATTAAAATTCAGTTCAGGCTTAATGTCTTCTTTTTTCCTGAGAATTTTGAGAAAAACCTCATGATAAATACTTTCGGCTTCCTGTCGGTCTTTGATGATAGAAGCAATAAATTTCAGGATGGGATGCCTGTAGTACCCATAAATCCGGTCCAACGCTTTCCGGTTTCCCTTTCGAAACTCATCAAGGACAATTTTATCCGGCTGATTCATATAAAATAAATTTTATAGTTTGCAGATTCATTTCCTTTTATGAATATCTTAGGTTTTTTGAGGAATTGTTGCGCAAATCACGCATAATAATCCTCAAATCCCGAAAACTTTGTCCGTGCCTGTATTTGGATAGTCTGATTGGAATTCATTGCAGTATTATGATCATGGAATTAAACAGTTACCTTTTCTCGTAGCCTATGACCCTGCCCCATAGCCGGAATACCGCCCTGGATGCCATGCGTGGTTTTACCATTGCAGCCATGATTTTGGTAAATTATCCTGGAACCTGGGAGCATGTTTTTCCTCCTCTACTACATGCGGAATGGCATGGCATCACCCCCACGGACATAATTTTCCCGTTCTTTTTATTTATTGTGGGGGTCTCCATAGCACTGGCCTATTCGAAAAGGCTGAATCAGGGAACAGCCAAAAGCATTTTATACCAAAAAATCCTAGTCCGGACCTTAAAACTGTTTGCCGTCGGGGTAGTATTGAATTTGATTCCTGATTTTGATTTTGGGGATATACGGTGGGCAGGCGTCTTGCAACGGATTGCGATCGTTTTTCTGGCCTGCGCTTTTCTTTTTCTGAATTCCAACTGGAAAACACAGGCCTGGATAGGGGCGGCCATATTGATATTATATTGGTTGGCCATGACCATGATTCCTACTCCGACTGTCGGGCGGGTAATGCTGGAACCAGGGGAAAATCTGGCCGCATGGGTGGACAGCCTGTACCTGCCGGGCAGAAAATGGCAGGGAACCTGGGACCCGGAAGGGATTTTAAGCACTTTTCCCGCCATTGCCACCGGCATCACCGGCCTGTTGGCTGGAAAAATGTTTTTAAGTAGTCACTCTGCGGACAAAAAAGCAAACTACTTAATGGCGCTCGGCCTGCTGTCCCTGGTGGTGGGTTATCTCTGGAGCCTGGACTTCCCGGTGAACAAAAACCTCTGGAGCAGCTCTTTCGTAATGCTTACGTCCGGATTGGCCGCCCTGGTGCTGGGCGCGGTGTATTTTGTGGTCGACATCCTTGGTCACAGGAAGGGCACTGCTCCGGGTATTATCTTTGGTGCCAATGCTATCGCGGTCTATGTACTTGCGGACCTGCTTTCCCTGATTTTTTATAGGATGAATTTCAATGGCCAGCCGCTGAACCAGGCATTTGTAAGGGCACTGATTCAAACCGGCATACAACCGGAAATGGCCAGTCTGCTGTATGCCCTGTTATTTGTAGGGATAAATTTCATCCCCGCATACTTGCTCTATAAAAGCCGGATCTTTATTAAATTATAGGTCGCTACAGTTCGACGGTTCCACAGTTCGACGGTTCTGCACCCCAGAAAGCTACAGTATTCAGTTTCATCACTCTCCATTTTTTCGGAGTACTTCCCCGGTAAACTGTTCGGTGGCTTTATTGTCAGCAATTGTCATGATGCCATTGACCAACACGTAGTGAATACCGTCGGGATACTGGTGTGGCTGGGAAAAAGTAGCTTTGTCAATAACTGTATTTGGATCAAAGACGACAATATCCGCTTTTTTCCCTTCTTCGATGCTGCCGCGGTCAGTCAGGCCCAGCCGTTTCGCGGGCAAAGAGGTCATCTTTTCCAGTGCCTCCTCAAGCGTCAAAAGTTTCTCTTCCCGGACATACCTGCCCAACACCCTCGGAAAAGTGCCATACACCCGTGGATGGG
>DATGOS010000545.1:0-2547 GCA_035305725.1 Cyclobacteriaceae bacterium | reverse complement strand
TGGCCCGGTCTTACCACGATGCTGCCCAGGTTTGTCATCGTCTGGACAAGGAAACTTCAGGTTGTCTTGTCATCGCAAAACACCCCGATGCTTACCGGAACACCGCCATGCAGTTTGAAGACAGAACAGTGGACAAAACCTATCACGCGGTCGTGGAGGGTGTTCATGAATACCGGGACACCCTGGTAGAGCGGTCGATCATGCCCGGCAAAAAAGGTATGGCAAGGATAAACAAATCCGGTAAGCCGGCAAGTACCTATTTCAGCACGCTGAAAACCTACTACAGGCATTCATTGGTCTCCTGTAAGCCTGTCACCGGGAGGCTTCACCAGATCAGGGTTCACCTGGCCTACTTGAAGTCGCCGATCTGTGGGGATGGACTGTACGGAGGCAAGCCAGTGTACCTGAGCAGCCTGAAACGCCGCTTCAATTTGAAGAAAGATACAGAGGAATCTCCCATCATGCAGCGGGTCGCGCTTCATGCTTACGCTATAAGCTTCCGGGGGATAGACAGTGAACCTATTGAGGTGGCTGCCCCTTATCCCAAGGACTTTGCGGTACTCAATAAGCAACTGGAGAAAAACAATTAGAAGGCAACGGAAATAGGAGGTCAGGCAGGGTTGGTATATCGCTCCCTTCGAACAAAAATCCTTATTCCCTAAAATTCAGGGACTAAACCTTAATTTCCTTTGCATATAAATAGAATTACCTCTATCTTTGTGTCCCTTTTTAAGGGTGAAATGTTTTTAAAAGGCTAAAAATTAAATGTTTACACAGTGGATACTTTAAGTTACAAAACCATATCGGCAAACAAAGCCACCGTACAAAAGGGCTGGGTTGTTGTTGATGCGCATTCGGCTGTATTGGGAAGGTTGGCAAGTGAGGTGGCTAAAATTTTGAGAGGAAAGACCAAACCCGATTTTACACCCCACGTTGATTCCGGAGACAATGTAATTGTCATTAATGCCGAAAAAGTCAGGCTTACAGGCAATAAGTGGAATGACAAAGTTTATGTCCGTCATACCGGGTTCCCCGGAGGACAGAGAATTTCGACCCCAAGGCTGTTGATGGAAAAATCCCAGACGACACTTGTGGAGAAAGCCGTAAAGGGAATGTTGCCAAAAAACAGGCTGGGAAATAAACTGTACAAAAACCTGTACGTATATGCCGGTCCCAACCACCCCCACGAAGCCCAGCAACCCAAAGAAATTAAATTATAATTTTAGCAACTCATGGAAGTTATTAATACAATCGGAAGACGGAAAACCTCGGTAGCAAGAATCTACATGAAACCCGGAAAAGGAGAAATTACGGTGAACAACCGGGCGCTCGACGTGTATTTCCCCTTCGATTTGCACCAGATTGTTGTAAAACAACCCCTTAGCCTGATCAAAGAGGACGGTGTGTATGACATCAAAATCAATGTAGACGGGGGAGGGATCAAAGGACAGGCAGAAGCTATCCGCATGGCCATCTCCAGAGCCCTTTGCGAGTTTAATGAGGAACATAAGTCTCCGCTGAAAAAAGAAGGCTTTCTTACCCGGGATTCCAGAATGGTGGAACGTAAAAAGCCCGGCCGTAAAAAAGCCAGGAAGAAATTCCAGTTCTCCAAACGATAATCAGGGTTTCATTTCCCCTATCCTATATCATAAACCAACATTTATCGCTTAATGACCAAATTAGAATATAAAGACTTACTGGATGCTGGTGTTCATTTTGGACACTTAACAAGAAAGTGGGATCCGAGAATGGCGCCATATATCTTCATGGAGAAGAATGGTATCCATATCATCGATTTGAATAAAACGCTTGCCAGTCTTGAAGAAGCATCCAACGCTGTCAAGCAAGTAGTTCGTTCAGGTAAAAAAATCATGTTCGTGGCCACCAAAAAACAGGCAAAAGATCTGGTGGCTGACGAAGCTAAAAGGCTGAACATGCCCTATGTCACCGAAAGATGGCTTGGCGGGCTGTTGACCAACTTTGCGACCATACGCAAGTCGCTGAAAAAAATGACCTCCATCGATAAACTGATGAAGGACGAGTCCTATACCAACCTCGCAAAAAAAGAACGTTTGATGATCACCCGTCAAAGGGAGAAGCTGGAGAGCGTGTTGGGCGGTATCGCGGATCTTACCCGTCTTCCCGCGGCGCTGTTTGTAGTGGATATCAAACGAGAACATATAGCCATTTCAGAAGCGAAAAAACTCGGAATTCCTGTTTTTGCCCTGGTGGACACCAATTCCAATCCCAATGAGGTGGATTTTCCCATTCCGGCCAATGATGATGCCTTCAAATCCATTGCTTTGTTGGTAAAAGCATTTGGCGCGGCGGTAGAAGAAGGTCTGTCGGAAAGAAAGAAAGACAAGGAAGAAGCCAAACTTTCCGAAGAGGAAGAAGCCAAAAGAGCTGTAGACGCGGAATCAAATGATTAATAGGCCAGGAAAACTGGATATAAAAATTGAACATATGGTTTAGCCTGTGTTCAATTTTTTTGTTAATAAGCATTTCATCCCCAAAAAAACTACCCAACTCCAAATTAATTTTAAC
>DATGOS010000544.1:0-8254 GCA_035305725.1 Cyclobacteriaceae bacterium | reverse complement strand
TTTGCCTAAGCAAATCCTTCAGGTTATTTTCAGGTTTGGTGAGGATCAGGCTGCGTGCCGACACCTGCTGAACCAGCCTGAATCCCTTCTGAAGGATAGCCTGCCCCAAAGCCAGGTCCTCGGTAACTGAAAAAGGCAGATTTCCAAACCCTCCTACGGCCCAATAAGCCTGTTTGCTCACCACCATATTGTTGCCCATAGCAGTCAGGGAATGACCCAGATCCGAAGTCACTTTTACAATGCCCAAATTCAGCCACCAGTCAATACTTTGCATGGTGGCGAAGAAGGCGCCTGCCCGTACCGCTGTTATTCCTGACGCCAGCCCCACGCCCCGGTCGAAAACGGCCAGCATTTCGCGGATCCAGCCCGGATTTACCGCAGAATCGGCATCCGTAAAGAAGTAAAACTCACCGGTAGCGGCTTTGTCCATTTGGCTTAGGGCATTGGCTTTGCCGTTAATGCCGCGCATGTTTCCCGGTTGGATTTGGATAAAGTGTCTGTAGCTGTGCTTCCCTACCCATTCCCGCATGATCCGGGGAGTTTGGTCATTGCTTTGATCATCCGCGACGATCATCTGGATCTTATCTTCCGGATAATCCAGGGCAGCCAAAGCCTCAAGGCAAGCCGGAAGCCTCGCTTCTTCATTTCGCGCAGGGACAAATACCGTGACCCGGGGCAATTCTCCCGGCAACGCCTTCCTATGGTTGATGAATTGCCTTCGGATAAAAATCCATAACAGGAAATCTTCCAGAATAAGCAACAAAACAGGACCAAGGGTAATAAACGTCATCATAAGGTGCCCGTTTGGTACCCGCATTCCCGCAGATGATCCAAATAATCCGGAAGCATCTTTCGAAGCGTGCCCTCAGTCTTGCCCTGGTCATGAAAGAGTACGATCGACCCGCTTTTTACATGCTGCTTGGCTTTTGCCAGGCAATACTCCGGTGTCCGGGTCATGTCAAAATCCCCTGGAATCACATCCCACATAAAAATTTGATGGGTTCGTAAAATGCCTGTGCCTTGCTTTCTTCTGATTCTGCCATAAGGAGCACGAAACAGATTGGACCGGATATCCAGCACCTCATCCAAAGCAGCCTGACATTTCAAAAAATTGTTTAAATATTCACCGGTGGTGAAGTTAAACCCATTCAAATGGTTGTAGGTATGGTTGCCGATTTGATGGCCATGCGCCTTTACCTTCCGGGCAAGCTCTGGGTGCTTGTGGATATTTTCCCCTACCATAAAAAATGTCGCCTTCATATCCCGCAAAGCCAGCTCATCCAAAACGAAGTCGGTAACACCCGGCACAGGTCCATCGTCAAAGGTGAGATAAACCACCTTCTCTTTCCTGCTTTTGTGCCAGACATACCGCGGGAACAATAGCTGAATCGCGGACGGGATATGATGAAAATACATGAATCAGTTAAACCTCAGGCTTAACAGGGTAGCGTCATCCTTTCGGGCCACACCTTCAGAAAAGGCATCCAGCGCCTGGAAAAGCTTTTCATGAAAGGCCGAAGGGGGCATGCAAAGCGAGTCGGAAACGAACTGTCCAAACCGTTTGTCGCCATATTCCTCCTCCTTGGAATTAAACGACTCGGTCAGTCCATCCGTATACAAATGAATCGTGAAGTTGGTCAGATGCTCCCTTTTCCCGAGTTCCAGAAAAGGCAGTTTTTCAAAAGCCCCCAGGATCGTGGTGCCAGCCTCCAACAGTTCGGTTCTTCTTTCATTTTCCCAGCAAAGCACCGGTGGATTGTGTCCGGCATTCACATAAATCAGCTCCCTGGTCTTCTGGTTATAGTGCCCCAAAAAGAAAGTGATAAACCGGTCGCCCTTGGTATTTTCAAACAAAGTATAGTTAAGCTGTTCCACAATCATGACCAAGTCCGAAGAACTCCTCAACAAGGTCCTCAGCGCAGCCTGGAAGTTGGACATCAGCAGCGCGGCCGGCATGCCCTTGCCGGATACATCCGCAATACAGAAAAACACCTCGTCTTCCGATTTTCGAACCAAGTCGTAATAATCCCCCCCTACGGTGCTGTGGGGATAGTACGTGACTTTGGCCTGCAGCCTGTCAGTTTCCGGCAGGGCGGCCGGGAACAGCAAACGCTGCACATTGCTTGCGATTTCTATTACCCTGTTGATCCTTTCCTGATCCAATTGTCGCCGGGCAAACCTTTTGTTTTCCAACGCCACCACCAGACTATTGGTAAGCGCCTGGGTAAAATCAAGGTCAAGCTCCTTGTCCTCATCTTTCTTTTTCAAAAGCAGTATTGCCAGCATGTTGTTCTTATGATATACCGGCACATATATATCCAGTTCCGAAAAAGAATATTCCTCCGGCAAAACAAGGTTTAGCTTGCCTATCTCCTTGTTTTCCTGGACATCCTTGTAGGGGATTGTTTTTGGTGTTCTTTGTTTCACGCCATGGGATACCCGTTCATCAAAGCCCTCCTTTCCCGCCACGTATAGGATCAACGCTTTAATGCTCAGGTGTACCAGGCAGGTAAATTTGAAAATCTCCAAAAGCACAGCTTCCGTCTTGTTTTCATTTATGGCCTGGGTGATTTCGAGCAGGGCTTTCAGTTCCAGCTCTTTTTTTTGAAATTTTACCGTTTCGGTGACCATCTTGACCTCTCTTTATTTTTGATTGTGCTCCAGCAAGCCTTCTTTGGTCGCGAGGTATAAATAATTTTCTCCGTCTTTGTCAATTCGAATGTTATGGAGTACTTCTTCCTCGGGGCTGGAGTAGCATTTTATCCATCCTTTTTCCAAGAGCGCCTGCAAGGTAGCCAAAAGCTTGCCATCATCCCAATCCAACTCCTTTTTTAGTTGCTCGTAAGACTGCAAAAAATACAGTTCATCCAACAGGTCGAATTCATCCGGTGACATCATCGGGTTTGTTAAATTAAAGATATTTTTTCAAAAATAGGCATTTAGGTAGTTCCATTAAAATTTACGGCTCAGGAACCACCTTGTCCGCATAAATCACAGTTCCTTCCCCGAAGTTCCGCACTACCAGCCCATGTACTCCTGCCAATGAATCGGCCAATTCCGTTTTACCAAACAGTACCAGGGCAGCCTCCCCCTGCTCCAGGTCCTCCTTCATTTTTTGAAACCGCCTCTCCCTTTCTGGTTCTGGCAGGCCGCGGTTTTTTCCCCGTACAAACTCGTTAAGAGGATGGTAGTGGCTTACGGAGGGATCATTCAACAACAGTCCCAGGGTGGCGGGTTTATCGGAAAAAAAATGAATATTCATACCCAAGGCATCCATGCCAAGCGAGTCAAGTTCCCCCATCAACCTGCTTTCCTTCAACCTCTCTACCGCAAAAAGTGAATTTACCTCCTCCCTTTTAAAAAGCCATACCTGCCCCACAAGGGTATGGGCGCAAAGCAGGGCAGCCAAAGCCAGCGCCGAAATCCTATGGGGTCTCCGGTCATTCAATAATTTCAGCCAGATATACCAGCTCATCGGGAGAAAGAACGGGAACAGGGTTCGGTAATTGACTTCTTCAAAGCCAATAATCTGCTGAAATACCAGCAGACAAAGGAGGTAGACCCACCCAAACAAATAGAAAACCGAGGCAAGCCCGATGCCTTTTACGATTTCCGCCAAAGCCAGGTAAGCCAGAAGCACCAGCAACAGTCCTCCTCCCAGCATGGCCAAACCAGAAGGGATATAATCGCTAAGCAGGTCGGAAACAAAAAAGCCCAGGCTGGTTTTAAAAAACGCGCCGAGGTTGCTGGCAAAAATATCCAGGCCACCCGACCGGAAACCGCTGTTCAGGCCATCCTGGAGGTGGGTGTCCAGAAGCTGATGTGGAACGGCCAGCCGCAAAAGCAAAAAAGAACCGGAAAGAAAGCCTAGAGGAATCAACCATTTTTTCCGGTCCCTGTCCAGCACAAGCATCAGAAAAAAGAAAGGAACCAGGACAAACCCATTGGGTTTAAGCCAAATCAATACCGCCCCCAACAGCGCAAAAACCAGCCGGTTTTTGGGGGAAGGGTTTTGGAAGTTTTTCGTCATGAAATAGAACCAGACAATCAACAAAGCATAAAAGCCGGCATCGGCATGCGCCCAGGTGACGATCCTGAATGACCACCAGGTATGGTAGCAGATCAACAAAAGTGAAGTAAGGCTACTGCGGCTGCTTAGCTGAAACCGCTGATATTGTGACAGGGTATTTCCGAGCTTGAATAAAAACAGAAGCCCCAACCCGTATTGCGCCAGGATCAGCAGGTGGGCAGCGGTAAACATGGATACGCCCGGGATTGAAGTCAGGCAAAACAACAAAAAAGGATAAAGAGGGGCATATATTCCGGACCAAAACGAAGCATTAAAAAGCTCACCGGCAAAGTGGAAATAGTTGACGGTGTCAGGACTAAAATAAGGGCCAAAGGTCAGGTAGGAAACTGCGGATGCCCCCGCCAGGACTACAGCCATTATCCTCAGCCAGACATCCAATGAAGCCGCGGACAGTTTTTTCAAGGGTGATAGTTTTCCGCTGTGATCACACGCACGGTCACCAACAATTGCCCCAGATGCCTTTGTGCATGTTCCGCGGCATGGAACAACAGCCCCAATTTTGTGGAGGGCAGCTGGGCTCTTCCCACGCCTCTGAACGCCGTAAGGTCATCCGTGGAGGTTGTTTGCAGATATTCCAGGGCTTCCTGCACCTTTTGGTCAAACGCCTGGACTAAGGGAGCTGCTTTGATGGGAAGATTTTCGGGATTTCCTTCGGCTTTTAAAAACAGAAACTGGTTTTCCGAAAGCTGTTTCCGGTCCGCATAGGTCATCAGCCGGTCTAGTACCCCCGTCAGGTGGTTCAGATGAAAACCCACACTGGCCACTCCGTACTGTTTTTCCCAAAGTAGGTCATCGGGAAAACCTTCCATAATACGTTGGACTTCCTCATTGGCCTGCAAGAGCGCATGGGCCACCGGCTGCAATAGATCTGGGATGTGTTCTATAGGTCCCCTTTGCCACACTTCCAGCTTCCTGTTTTCTGCCATGATATCTTTAAATAAATGTTACGCCGTGAGACGGTACCTCAAAGATTTTGGTTTATTTCAACAGGAGTTGTCTGCATGAAGTGACACTGCTGCCTTGGCCGTCTTTCCGGAACCCGTTATCGTCTCACAAGTTAAAAAATTTCACTCACTATTCAAGGGGCCACGCGTGCCAATGCTTGGCGTTATTTTGTATTATTCTAATTTATGATTAAATTTGTTGTAATAATTTTACTTAATTTTGAACGTTTTTAATACCAAGTACATTTTTAGTACCATCTACATTTCGGTTATTATATCCGAATGCGGCAGTGCCTGCATTGGGTGTTCGAAAAAAACATCCAAGTACTGGAGGCGCAAGCAGCTCTATTTGATTTTGCTTCCGTTTGTTTATTTTGTCTCGTCGGGTATTCATGTATTCGGGCAAAACTATGGCGGGGCTACCGAAATTTATACGGATTATAAAGGATTTTGGTACTCTGGGACAGCGGCTATCAACCATACGGTAAAGCCCGAAAGCAGCCACAACCTAACGGCCTTTACCTGGAGAGGCACCACCTATTCCACCGGCGTGGACGATGGACAGCTCATGGCATCCGCGGTCAATTTTACGCCTGCTGTTTTTCAGGCCTTTCCGGTAAGGAATATTCAATCTACCAACAGCACCTATATCGGTTTGGGTCAGCTTCACGACGGCGTGCACAACGGCAGGTCAAACCCTGCCCCTTTTTCCGTGCCTCCGAAGCTTGCGAATTTTCTTACTGATGGCCTGCAGGGCCTGGACATCGGGACAGGTGTGGCCAATATCAAGGCAGGGGAGGTAATTTTCGAATTCACCGGGATTATCGACCCCAGTCAGATTGCGGACGGGATTCCCGATATCCTGGTTTCACAAATTGCTGACCCCAGCTCCACCACCGATGAAATATTTCTCACCGATGCCCAGGGAAGAATGGTAGGCAACCCCCTGCGCATACGCCACAACACCATCGACAGGGTTGGCATATGGACAGCCGATTTTTATGAACTGGATGGCAGGCGGACTGCCTTCACCAATGAAGACCGTGACCTGAGGCTTTATGTGGCGGAACTAAGCGCTTTTGGCATCAACCAGAGCAACTATCATCAGGTGACCAGCATGCGGTACAAGCTGAACGGCACGAGCGATCCCGCCTTTGCCGCCTATAAGGTGGGGGTATTTGACATAATTTCGGCCAACAATGATGAAGCCGAGACGCAACAGGATGAAGAGGTGCGGATACCCGTGCTGCAAAATGATCAGCCTTTACCCACACTTGATCCAGGCTCAGTCGCGATACTCAGCGGTCCGAGTAATGGGACGCTGTCCATTGACCATACCAATGGCACGGTCACGTACAGGCCATCACGGGAATTTTCGGGGATTGATACCTTCACTTATGAGGTATGCAGCAACCAATCGGTGTCCCAGCTTTGCGATGAGGCCGTGGTACAAGTTTCCGTGCGCTCCATAATTCTTCCGATCGACTTGTTGCATTTTTCCGCCCAATGGGACGCCCAAAACCGGGTGATGTTAAAATGGGCCACGGCTACCGAAACCGGTAGTGATTTTTTTGAGGTTCAGCACTCCAAAGACGCCAGGGACTGGAATACCGTAGAAAAGATTCCGGGATCCGGCCATTCCTCGGCTGCCATAAATTATAGCATTTCGGATAAAGTCCCCAGACAGGGTTATAATTATTACCGGTTAAAACAGGTTGATCTGGACGGAAGTTTTGAACTGAGCGAAGTAGTCTTGTTAAGGATTGATGCTGAAATTCCGGCCGGCATCAGCATCTACCCCAACCCTAACAGAGGCGAAATAACTGTGGAAGCAAACCCGAACGACCTCGATCAGCTCAGCCTGGTCAATATTTTTGGTCAGGTACAGGGCGAACGGCTTAAAATAAAAAGAATAAGCCCCTCGATGGCGCGGATAAGCCTGGATGACCTGGCTCCGGGACTATATGTGATCAGGGCGGGGCGGTTGGCTAAAACGATAAGGAAACTGTGATGGAAATTGCTTTTTAAGCCTTGCTATTCACTAAATTAGGATATATTTGGTCATAAAAAACCGCCACCGACGGAAAAACTAACCCGCCAATGACCGATAGAAGGAAAGTGATCAAAACTTTGGGATTGAGCCCTGCGCTGCTTTTGGCTCCGCAATGGCCGGAACCCAAGAACTTTTTGGAGCCCCAATTCCGGTACTGCCTCAATACCAGCACCATCAGGGGAAAAAATCCCGGAATACTAAAATACATAGAAATTGCATCCAGGGCGGGATATGACGGAATAGAGCTTTGGGTGGGAGATATTATCGCCTACCTGAAGGACGGAAATTCCACCGACACATTGCGGAAACATATTGATGCCCATCATTTGACCGTGGAAAATGCCATAGGATTTGCACCCTGGATGGCGGAAGACGAGGTAAAACAAAAAGCAGGCTTCGCCCAGATGAAGCAGGAAATGGAAATTCTCGCCGAGCTGGGCTGCCGGCGCATTGCGGCGCCGGGAATCGGTGCAACGGCACCGGTGGACCTTTTCAGGGCGGGGGAGAGTTATCGCCGGCTGCTGGATCTGGGCAGGTCCACGGGGGTAATTCCCCAGTTAGAATTTTGGGGAGCATTCGCCCCTTTTCACCATCTTGGGCAGGCCCTGATGGTGGCAGCGGTAGCCAATGATCCCGACACCAGGTTGCTTCCCGACGTTTATCATTTATTCAGGGGAGGCTCCGGATTTGACGGATTAAAAATGCTCAACGGCAGCTTGATCGAAATTTTTCACCTTAACGACTATCCGGGAGATGTGCCCCGCGAAAAACAGGAAGACAAGGACAGGGTATATCCGGGCGAAGGCGTCGGCCCTTTGCGCCAGATCCTGCGTGATCTTCATCATATGGGCGGACAGAAAGTCTTGTCCCTGGAACTTTTCAACCCCGGTTACTGGGAGCAAGACCCTCAGACAGTAGCCGAAACGGGGCTTAAGAAAATGAAAGAGCAGGTACGGTTGGCCATGAAAAATTAATGGCATCTTATTCGCTTTGTCAGGAATAAACCAAAATCGGCCACTGGATACATGCTGGAATTTACGGATAATGGGATGTATTGTCCCCGGGCTGATCTTTATATAGATCCCTGGAAGCCTGTCAAAACCGCGGTGATTACCCATGGACACAGCGACCATGCCCGCCGGGGAAACGACCATTACATTTGTCATA
>DATGOS010000543.1:0-12696 GCA_035305725.1 Cyclobacteriaceae bacterium | reverse complement strand
ATTAAGGGAGTGGTGGAAGTCAACACCTGGGGAGGCTATCTGAAACAATATGAAGTGGCCATAAATCCCGAGCGGCTTCAGGCCATGCAGGTGGACATTTCCTCGGTGTATACTGCCCTTCAAAAAAACAACGACATCGCGGGTGGCGGGTATATAGAGAAGACCAACGAAAGCTTTTTTGTGCGGGGGGAAGGCCTGGTGGAGAGCCTTGAAGATATTGAAAATATTGTTGTCGAAAACCGCAACGGTACGCCCGTCTATATCCGGGACGTCGGGAAAGTGGGTTTTGGTCATGCCAATCGGTTTGGCGCCATTACCGCCAATGGAGAGGGAGAAAAAGTTCTGGGTCAGGTGATGATGCTCAAGGGTGCCGGTTCAAAAGCGACGATTGAGCGGGTAAAGGAGCGGCTACAAGCCATGGAAAATTCCCTGCCCGAGGGAATCATTATTAACGGTTTTCTGGACCGGAGTGAGTTGATCGAAAAGACTACTTCCACCATTGCGGAAAACCTGATCCTGGGATGCCTGATCGTGGTGTTCGTGGTGGTGCTGCTATTGGGTAACTTCCGATCCGGCTTGGTGGTTGCCTCGGTGATCCCTCTAAGCCTGCTCTTTGCCTTATCCATGATGTATATCTTTGATGTGGACGCCAACCTGATGAGCCTGGGCGCCATAGATTTCGGTATTATCATAGACGGCGCAGTAATTATTGTTGAATACATTGCCTTCAAAATTACCGGTGAATGGGCTGCCATCCGGTCGCTGGACAAGGAGGATAGAAGAAAGGCCATGGATCAAATCAGCTACTCTGGGGCCACCAAAATGATGCGCTCGGCTGTATTTGGTCAAGTGATCATCATTATTGTATTTATCCCGATCCTCACACTCTCAGGCGTTGAAGGCAAAATGTTTGTGCCCATGGCCCAGGTCTTCAGCTTTGCGCTGATCGGCACTATGATCCTCGGATTTACTTACGTGCCTGTGGTTTCTTCCCTCTTCCTCAAGCCCCAGCCTCCGGGAAAGAGGAATATTTCCACCCATTTGCTCAGCCGGTTGGGAGCCATTTATGAGCCCGCCATTTCCTGGGCTTTGGAAAACAGGAAAATTGTTTTGGTTGTTGCGGCTGTTATTTTAATGTTGTCCGCTTTTACCTTTAGCCGGATGGGGGGTGAATTTGTCCCGGTCCTGGACGAAGGCGACTTTGTGATCCAACCGGTGCTGAAGACCGGCACTACGTTAACCAATACCATCGAGACCACCACACAAATGGAAAAAATCCTGTTGCGGTTTCCCGAGGTAAAACAGGTAGTCACGCGTATCGGCGCGGCCGAGATTCCTACAGACCCTATGTCCATGGAAGAAAGCGACGTTATCATTACCCTGAAACCAAAAAGCGAATGGACTACAGCCTCATCCAAGGATGAGCTGGCGGATCATTTCAAAGAAGCTTTGTCTGTTCTCCCCGGGTTTGAATACGAATTTACCCAGCCCATAGAAATGCGCTTTAATGAGCTGATTACCGGGGTTCGGGCCGATTTGGCTATAAAGATTTTCGGAGAGGACCTGACGGTATTGCAGAATAAAGCCGCGGAAATAGAAAATGCCATTCAGGATGTCCATGGCGCCTCGGACATTGTCGTGGAAAAAGTGACGGGACTTCCTCAAATGGCGGTGAAATACGACAGGCAAAAAATTGCTAAATACGGGATGAATATTAGCGATTTGAATCAAGTCATTACCATGGGCTTTGCGGGTTTGACTGCGGGAACAGTTTTTGAAGGTGAAAAACAGTTTGATCTGGTGATTAGATATCAGGAAGACTTCCGGGAGGATATCGACAATCTCCGCAGGGCTCCTGTCAGGACCCCCAACGGCAATACCCTTCCCCTTAGCGAATTTGCGGACATTACATTTACCAAAGGACCCGCAAAAATTTCCCGGGACGATACCAGGCGGAGAATCGTCATAGGCGTCAATGTCAGAAACAGTGACCTACAAACTGTAGTCGATCAGATACAGGAAATCATCCAAAATGAAATTGAGCTGCCCGTCGGATACAGCATTGACTACGGAGGGCAGTTTGAAAACCTCAACAGAGCCAAAGACCGGCTAATCATTGCGGTACCGGTGGCCCTGGTGCTTATATTTATCCTGCTGTACTTCGCTTTTGGCTCCGTGAAGGAATCCCTGATCATCTACAGTGCTATTCCTTTCTCAGCGGTAGGTGGCATCCTGTTGCTTCATCTCCGGGGGATGCCTTTCAGCATTTCGGCAGGCGTGGGTTTTATCGCGCTTTTTGGCATCGCGGTTTTGAACGGCATTGTGTTAATTGAACATTTTAAGGAGCTAAAATCCCAGGGTGTGACTGATCTGCGTCAGAGAATCCTCATTGGCACCAGGGAACGGCTGAGACCTGTTTTACTCACTGCCTCGGCGGCGGCCATGGGCTTCCTGCCCATGGCGCTATCCACCTCCGCAGGTGCTGAGGTGCAGCGGCCCTTGGCCACCGTAGTGGTCGGCGGCCTGTTTACTGCCACCCTGTTGACGCTGATCGTCCTGCCGGTGTTGTATGCGATATTTGACAAAGCTCCGGAAATAAAAAACGGTACCATGCGAACCCTTTCAATATCCATCCTGCTCCTGGCGTTCCCTGCATTATCCCAGGCGCAAACCGTAGACCTAACCCTGGAACAGGCGATAGCAACGGCATTGGAAAATAATGCCGGAATAAGATCCGCTGCCCTGCAGGTGGAAAAAGCCGAGGAACTGATAGGAAGTTCGCTGGATCTGGACAAAACCAGAGTGTTTCACCGATACGACCAAAATGAACTGGGAGAAAACGGCTATCCCAACAAGGTCTGGGGCCTGGGTCAGGACCTGGAGTTCCCCACGGTATACGGCGCACGCAAAAAAGTGTATCAGTCAACAGTACGGATGCGCGAACGGGAGCTGTCGATGTCGGAAATGCGTGTAACCAAAGAGGTTTCAAAAGCTTTTTACAACGTGGTGTACCTTCAAAACCTTCAAAAAAACTACGCCTACCTCGACAGCCTTTACAGTCAATTTGCCCATGCGGCGGGGAGGCGGCATGCGCTTGGGGAGACCAATTACCTGGAAAAACTCCTTGCGGAGGCCAAACAAAAAGAACTGTCGCTGCTTCGGGAACAAACCCAGGGAAATATCGATGCGGGTTATCAACAACTCAGGGAATGGATGCAGACGGACCTTTCCTTTGTGATCGGGGTAGATTCCCTCACACAGATCCCCCGCCGTGAGATAGATGTGGCCCATCATCCCGGACTGGGCTTTTATGAAGAAGCCCTCCAACAAAGCAGGCAAACCATCTCACTTGAAAAGCAAAAACTGCTGCCTAACCTGAATCTGGAATGGTACTACGGCACCAACGCCTTTCCCCATGCAAAAACGTACCATGCCGTGGAGGCGGGAATCGCTATACCGCTATGGTTTGGCGCCCAATCTGCGAGAATAAGAGCTTCAAAACTCCAAACCAGCATCCTGGAATCGGAGGCGCATCATTATGAACAGCGCCTGTCGAGCCAGGCAAAACAACTGCTGAGCGAGTTGGACAACTACCAAAAAGCCGTTCTGTATTACCAAGAAAACGGGCGGCAACTGGCAGAGGAAATTTTTTCCAACGCCCGGCTGGCCTTTCAAGGTGGCGAGATTGATTTTTTGCAGTTCGTCCAATTAATTGAAAATGCTCGTGCCATTGAAAACGATCACCTGGAAAGTCTCCATCGTTACAACCAGACGCTGCTGGATTTAAACTACCTTATGCTTCCGATATAAAAATGAACAAAACTATATCCTTGCTTAAAAAAAATTTTATTTGGCTGATCCCCATCTTTTTAGTATCGGCAACAGGCTGTGAACCAGAGGAGGAAGAAAATAATGCCACAGTAGCATCGCCGGTAGCCGCTGATCCTGATTTGGTTGTCTTGAGCCGGGAGCAATTCGAAACTTCCAGTATGGAACTGGGTAAGATGCAGGACAGATCTTTTGAAGCCTCGCTGAAAATCACCGGGGTGGTAGACGTGCCTCCGGAGAGCCGTGCGGAGGTCAGCAGCTATTACGGAGGGTATGTCAGCAACCTCACCCTGTTGACAGGACAGGCAGTCAAAAAGGGTGAGCGATTGTTTTCTCTGGAAAGTCCAGAATTTATTCAGATGCAACAGGACTTTTTGGAGGCCAAAAGCCAGCTCGCCTATCTTTCGTCGGATTATGAAAGGCAAAAGACACTGCGGGATGAAAATATTGCCTCACAAAAAAATTTCACGCGCGCGGAATCGGAATATCTTTCCACACTGGCAAAATTCGAGGGACTCAAAAAAAAATTGGAACAGCTCCATATAGATCCAAATGAAATCGGTCCGCAAAATATGGTGGCGCGCATTGCGGTTCCTTCCCCGATTTCCGGGTTTGTCACTGCGGTAAAAGCTCAAAATGGCGCATTTCTCTCCCCTACCGATGTGGCCGTTAGCATCACCAATACAGATCACCTGCATCTGGATTTGAACGTGTTTGAAAAGGACGTATCACAACTTGAGAAAGGCCAGCCCATCCGGTTCAGACTTCCCGACAGTCCAGGGCAGCTTTACGAAGCAGAGGTATTTTTGATTGGAAAAACAATAGATGTAGAAAAACGAATGCTTAATGTTCATGCGCACTTTAAAGACGAAAGCCAGGGCGGGCGGTTCTTTCCGGGCATGTACGTGGAAGCGGAAATTTATTCCAGCCATGGGATATCCAAAGCACTCCCTGCCGAAGCCGTGGTAGAAGGATCCGGGCGGCACTTCGTGCTGGTCAAAAAGGCTGAAAAACCGGATGAAATGGTTTTTGAAAAAAAAGCGGTGAATATTGGCGCATCAGCCAATGGGTGGACCGAAATACTTTCTGCCATGGATTTTGAACCCGACGCTGTATTTCTGACAAAAGGAGCATTTAATATGATCCAATAAACGCAATAGGATAACAAAAGTCAGTATATAGCTATAACCGTGCACCGCGCGGTAGTGGCTTTTGGCATGCTGTGATCAAAGCAGCTCCAACAGATAATTTTTTAAGCTCGTTTGGAGCGCATGGCCTTTAATTTCTTCAGGGCGGGATCTTCCTGAAACCGGCGGTAGGCCTCGGTTTCCATTCCGTAAATGGCGACCTTCCCCATGGCGTTGCTGTGGACACCCCAGCCATACGTTTTGGTTAAGGGAGAGGCGCGAAGGCAGGCTTGTCCTTTTGAGAAAAACCCTGATTTTTGTTCCCCCCACTCACTTTCTGGTATGTCCTTTCTTATAGCAAAAACCATGAACAAAAGGTCGTCTGATGTGTATCTGTAGGGGTTATTTTGCAGCAAATCAAACTGCAGGGAAGCTACGGTAGGTTGGCCTCCTCTTGGCCGTGGAACTACGCCCAGTGTGGCCGGACAATCCTCAGCGACTTCTATAAAACTATCAAAATAATTTGTGGTATAAACTCTCATCATTGTTCTTTTTTTCAGTCGGGGAAAAGTGACGAATCAATACCCGGAATTATGCGCAGGGCATTTTTATAGTACAATTTCTTCAAAACATCGTCCGGCAAGCCCAGGCCGTACATCCGCCAGAATGCATGGTATTTTTTATAATAGGGAAAGTATTCGTCCTCTGTCTCCAGCACCCTAAAATAGGTATGAAACTCTTCCGGATTGTATGCATCCTTCCCAAAGAGGATTCTGTCCTGATATTTGGTAAAGAAGGCCCTAGCCTGCTTTGGCTGCCTCCCCAATTCCGCAATCACCGCCCCAATCTCAAAGTTGACATTTGGATACCGGTCCAGATGTGCTCCTGCCTGGGTCAGGTCATTGGCCATCCAGCCCATATGGGCATTGATAAAAGTCGTGTTCGGATGCTTTTGAAACACATGGTGTTGCTCCTTCATGATTTGGGAAAATGGTACCGGATCCTTTTCCCCGCGCTTCCGGTGGGGATTTACCTTCAACTCAAGCCAGCGTTCGTTGCTGGCATCAAAGGGCGCCCAAAAAGCAGCCGGATCCGCAGAATGAATCAGCACCGGGATCCCCAGTTCCCCACATTTTGCCCAGACAGGATCCAGATCAGGATGGTCTACGGGAATCCTTTCGCCGCGGACGTCCCTGCTGGACAAGCCAAGGCTCTTGTAGATTTTTAAACCTTTTGCCCCGTTTTTAACATCAGCTTCCAGATCTTCAACCGCTTTGCCCACCCAGTCGTCTGACCCGAATCCGGCAAAGGAAAGATTGGTAAAAACGATGAGCCGCCCCCGGGCCGCGGCTTCAAGCGCCTTTATCATGGCATACATGGATTGTTGTCCCGTCTCGTTGTCCTGCTGCCTTCCACTGAGGTTCACCATGACGCCCATGTTCAGCTCGTCCATTTCCTTCAACAGCCTTGTTATCCGCTCCGGAGTAAGGCCTCTCTGGTGACTATGCACATCTATAAACGGAAATTTCGCTCTTGAAACGGGGTGTTCGGGTACCACAAGGGTGGAAACGGGATTATACTCCTCAAATCCCATGTCCTGAGCGTATGCGGAAAATACCGTGCATCCCAGGATGACCACAACAAGTAGCACGAGGTTCAAATGATGCCGTATTTTGGAAATATGTCTCACCATTGAGGGTAATTTAACGTATAATTAATATTTTTCCAATATCCTTTTTAATTCCCTTTTATAATCCGCGTGCTCCGCCATCCCATTATGTCCCTGCCGCTTCAACACAATCAGGGTATCCTGACTTTTAAAATGTTCCCGGAGCTTTAGGGATGAACCATGATAAATCACTTCATCCACATCGCCGTGAAAAATGACCACAGGCATGGTACATGCTTTCAGATGCTTGTTGTTTTCAAATTTATATTTGAGTAAAAATGAAGGTATAATCGGAAATTTTCTTTTTACGATATCTATTAAACTGTAAAATGGAGCCTGAAAAACCAGAAGTTTTGGGTGGTTGTCCGCCGCCAATTTTGATGCAGGACCTGTTCCGATTGAATAGCCCAATACAACAGTATGATCTTCCGGATACCGTTTCATCAGTGTATCATAAGCGGTCTGCACATCCTGAAATACTTGCCTTTCACTACTGATGTTTCCGCTGCTTTTCCCATAACCCCTGTAGTCCAATATGAATACATCATAATTTAAATCCGTAAAAGATTTTGCCACCCCGCCCCAGCTGCTCAGGGATCCCGCGTTCCCGTGCAAATAAAATACAAGGCCCCTGGATGCCTCGGATTTAAACAAAATACCATGAAGGGAAACGTCTTCCTCCACCGGGATAAACATTTCTTCAAATGGCTGGTCAAAGTGAAACTGGAAGTTCCGGTCTAGCTTTTGGGGAAAAAAGATCAGCTTTTCCTGAAACAAAAACAACAACAGGCAGACCAAAAAATAAAAAATCAACGAAATAGCCAGGATGGTAAGAGCGGCTTTCATGGTTCTGTTGTTTCTGTCCGGAGTGTGAAAATACAAAAAAGCCTGTGAGGCTTTTACCTGGTGGGCAGAATTTTGGTGCTAACTTCCCCAAATCCTACCCGCACACCGTCCCTTTCACAAAAGCCCCGGAGAACAACTGTATCCCCGTCTTTGATATAGGTATTCAAAATTTCATCCTCAGCCGTTGCGCCCTGATGTTTTGCCATTTCCACAATGGAACTAAAATGCTCATCATCAGGATTGGAAATTGCCCCGGAGGCAATCAGGTCCCCTATTTCTATCGTACATCCATTGATGGTCTGCTGGGCAAGCAGTTGCTGGACGCTCCATGGGGCATGCCCAAAATTGGACCGGCAAAGCAGCTTTTCCTCCCCTTTGGCGGGCTTTCTATATGCCTCCAGTGCGATATCATACCCGAACAGATCCTTGCCCTGCAGGTAAGGCAACAAGTCCTGGTCAACGGACCGGCTCTTTGTTTAGAAATCTTCCAGGGCATCCAGGGTAACGATCCAGGGGGAAATGCTGGAGGCATAGTTCTTACTGGAAGAGGGAACAAAAGATCCCCCCTCCCCTTCCTGAATATCCCGTGCGGTCCAGTCATTGAGCATCACCATGCCGAACAGGTATTCCTCCGCCTCGTTGACTCCAATGCTTTCCCCCATCTTATCATTCCTGCCCACTACAAAGGCGATCTCCATTTCAAAGTCCAGTTTTTTCGACGGACCAAAATCGAGGCGATCTGATCCCTGGCTTCTTATGGGTCCTTTGGGGCGATACACACCCGTCCCGGAAAGCACCACGGAAGAACTCCTGCCATGATAACCAAAAGGTGCTCCGTTAATCGGAGGATGAATATGGGCACCGCCCTCCATCATTCCCTGCTCCGAAGGACTCACGAATCCTGTATAGTTTCCAATCGCCACAGGCATCATCATTTCCGCTTCCTTAAGTCCGACCATTATCTTTCCTCTGGCCTGGTGATCCTTCAGGTCGGAATTGTCCTCATTTAGCAATTGCTGTACACGCTCCCTTACTTTTTTAGTGGTCGGTTTGCCCAGTCCAATGAAAGGGTTCAGGAATTCCTGCAAAAAAATATCATCCGATAATTTGATGTCCGACAAAAAACCCGCTTCCTGAAGGGCACTTAAATCAACAATTTTGTCACCAATGGCAATACCGGCTCTTGGGGAAAGTCTTTTATTCCTAAAAATGCCAAACGGAAGGTTGTAAATGGTAAAATCAGAATTTTGTGGTACTTGAACCCAGCTCTTTAGTAAGCCTGTTTTTTGGTTTTCCATTATCAAAAATTAATTTGCACAAATTTAAAAACTTAATCTGAACATGAAACACAAAAGAGACATTAAAAAGAGGCAGTAAATTTGTATTTTTACAGGCTTCAAATATCAATATATTAATTTTATGTGCTAAGCTTCTAATCCTCAAAAGCTAAATGTCAATTTCCAAAAAATACGAACCTTCAAAAACAGAATCCAAATGGTACCGGTACTGGCTTGAAAATAAAATGTTCCGTTCAGAAGTAGACCCTGAAAAGGAGCCTTACACCATCATCATCCCCCCGCCAAACGTGACCGGCGTGCTGCATATGGGCCATATGCTGAACAACACCATTCAGGATGTACTGGTGAGAAAAGCAAGGATGGAAGGAAAAAATGCCTGCTGGGTTCCCGGAACCGACCATGCTTCCATTGCTACGGAAGCCAAGGTCGTAGGAATGCTCCGAGAAAAGGGAATTGAAAAACGATCCCTCAGCCGTGAGGCCTTTTTGGATTATGCCTGGGAATGGAAGGAGAAATACGGTGGCATCATACTAAAGCAGCTTCAATACCTGGGTGCTTCCTGTGACTGGGACAGAACAAGGTTTACGATGGATGGGGATATGAGTGACGCGGTGATCAGTGTCTTTGTGGACCTTCATAAGAAAGGAAAAATTTACCGGGGAATCCGGATGGTGAACTGGGATCCCCAGGGAAAAACCGCCGTGTCGGATGATGAGGTAATTTTTAAAGAAGTCAATTCCAAACTGTATTATATACAATACAAAATTCAGGACTCGGACAGCGAATCGTTAACCATTGCCACTACCCGGCCGGAGACCATCATGGCGGATGTTGCCATTTGCGTCAATCCCAGAGACAGTAGATTTAGCCATCTCGTAGGGAAAAAAGCCGTCATTCCCCTGATCAACCGGGCCATTCCCATCATAGCGGATGAATATGTGGATATGGAATTTGGCACCGGCTGCCTCAAAATAACTCCGGCACATGATGTCAATGACTATGAGATCGGCCTCAGGCATCAGTTGCCGGTCATCGACATCATCAACAATGACGGCACCCTGAACGAAAAAGCAGAAATCCTAATCGGTGAGGACCGTTTCGTAGCCAGAAAAAAGATTGCGGAAATGCTGAAGGAAGCTGGACAGTTGGCAAAAGAAGAACCTTATCAATCCAGTGTGGGACATTCCGAAAGAACAGATGCGGTTATCGAACCGAAACTTTCCATGCAATGGTTTTTGAGCATGGAGGAAATCACCAAGCCGGCCCTGAAGGCGGTCATGGACGATGTAATCCAACTATATCCGGCCAAATTCAAGAACATGTACAGGAGCTGGATGGAAAATGTCCGTGACTGGTGCATTTCCAGACAGCTATGGTGGGGACACCAGATTCCGGCCTACTACATGCCCAACGGGGAATATGTGGTGGCAAAGACAAAGGAAGAGGCACTGGAAATAGCCAACAATAAGTTTGGGGCCAATTACCTCCTTTCCGATCTAAAACAGGATGAAGACGTCCTGGACACCTGGTTTTCCTCCTGGCTATGGCCGATTTCGGTGTTTGATCCGGGATTTTTCTCTTCGGGTCAAAAAAATCAGGACTTAAAATATTATTACCCGACCAATGACCTGGTCACCGCCCCGGAGATCCTCTTTTTCTGGGTGGCGAGGATGATCATCGTAGGCTATGAATATATGGGTGAAAAGCCCTTCCGAAACGTGTACCTGACCGGAATCGTCAGAGACAAACTGGGAAGAAAAATGTCCAAATCCCTGGGAAATTCACCGGATCCCCTGGCACTCATTGAAACCTACGGTGCTGATGGGGTCAGGACGGGTATGCTTTTCAGCTCCCCGGCAGGCAATGACCTGCCCTTTGACGAAAAGCTCGTGGAGCAGGGTCGGAATTTCGCCAACAAAATCTGGAATGCCTTCCGGCTGGTGAAAGGCTGGGAAATAGACGGCACGGTTTCAGGACAGGAAAACCAGCGTGCCATCCTGTGGTTTGAAAGCCGATACCACCAGGCCTTGACCGAGATTGAAGACCACTTCAGCAAATTCAGGATTTCAGACGCCCTGATGAGCATCTATAAACTGGTGTGGGATGATTTCTGCTCCTGGTATCTGGAGATGGTAAAACCTGCCTATCAACATCCCATAGACCCTGCAACGCATCAAAGAACCTTGGTCTTCTTTGAAGGCGTACTGAAATTACTGCATCCGTTCATGCCTTTTATCACCGAGGAGCTCTGGCATGAGATTAAGGACAGGGAGGTAAGTGAGGCATTGATGCTAAGCCCCTGGCCCGAAGCCCAGGAGTACGACAAAAAATTAATTGAGGAGGCACAGCAGGTATTTGAAGTGGTGTCTCAGATCAGAAATATCCGCACCTCCAAGGGAATCTCACCGAAGGAGACGCTCGAACTTACCATCAATACCGCTGGCCCGGAAATCTACAGGTGTTTTGAGCCGGTACTCAAGAAGTTGGGCAACCTGAACGCCATCCATTTTCAGGAGCGTTTGGAGCATGCAGTGGGCTTTATTGTAAGATCGGATGAGTTCTTCCTCCCGATCGGACAAAAGATTGATTTGGAAAAAGAAAGAGAAAACCTGATCCGGGAAATTGAATACACTAAAGGTTTTTTGTTGGCCGTAAACAAAAAACTTGAAAATGAGAAGTTCGTACAAAACGCGCCGGAAGCAGTGATCAATACGGAGCGAAAAAAACAGGCGGACGCTTTGGGGAAGATTCAGGCACTTGAGGAAAGTCTGGGAAAACTTGGTAATTAAAACCAGGATAGCTCATGAAAAAAATCCCCTGGGAGTTTGTCCCAGGGGATTTTTTGTAATGTTTAAACCAAAACTGATCTAGTTATCAGTGGATAACGATCCGCTTGGACAGTATCTCCGAACCTTTCACCAGGTTTATCAGATACATCCCCTTACCATAACTTCCAAAATCAAAGGAGTTGATCTCACCTGACCTTGAAGCATGTATTAGCCTGCCTGTGCCGTCGTAAATGTACAACCAGCCCAGGTCTCCAAAATTGCCAGGCACTTCGAAATGCACCAGGCCGTTGGACGGTATGGGGTAAACCCGGAATGAAGCCGGTGCCGTATTTTCATTATTCTCCCTGGCTCCTTCCATGCTTGTATTGTCTGCCCCTATCCTCAGATTGAACTCTGCGTTTTGGTTCACGACACTGAAGTTGATGCTTAAGGATGTGCCAGGCTCGTTCATATTGGAGAAAATGCTGGACACCAAAGTGTAATTTCCTACAGGCAATTTTCTTCCCACATAATCATTCGTCGGCAAGTCGCCAAACAAAGCATAGGGCGCATGCCGTTCTGAGATGGTAAACGACCGCGGTCCGCTCAGCACCATCATCACAGACTTAATGTCCGCGCCTTTGGCATTGGCCCTTATGTTAAACTGAATGTTGCCAAACCTGCTTAGATCGATAATATCGCCATCCTTAAGTTCCATAAGATCCATGTCCCTTTCCGCATTGACCAGGGTATAACTTGAAACCTCCAATGACGAAATTACTTCAAATTCCACCGTCAATGCAGTTCCCGGCATCTGGTTAATTAGTCCCGGCGCATAAGGAACAGCGGACAGCGTATACTTGCCTGGCAGCAGGGTTCTTGGTGTATAGGTGCCGTTTACGTCGCTGAACAAGGCATATGGAGCGTCTTTCTCCAACCGCGATGCGTTGAGCGGTCCGGAGATTTCCATTTGTACCGCACCTACCGTGCCCGGGGAGGTATTTGCCCGAATATTAATGCGCGCGCCTCCAAGGGCTGCAAGGTCAATGATGTCCCCATCATTGATGGTCAGCATATCCAGTGTGTTGATAGCATCCACAAGCACGAAATCAGTGACCAGGGCGTCATATTGTATCTGGAACTGAATTTCCAATGCTTGC
>DATGOS010000542.1:0-4796 GCA_035305725.1 Cyclobacteriaceae bacterium | reverse complement strand
GCAATTTTCATCCATCCGAAAATCATCGGCCTCCAAAGTGTCCTTAAATTCCGTAAAAACCTGGGCGAATCGGTCGAACTGGTCCATGTAAAACAGCGTGTCGAGCAGGTAATGGTAGGCTTTCAGGTAATTTCCCGTCGCTACTTTTCTCATTCTTGGATATTCGACGAAAAGATTCACCCATTTTTGGGCAGAGCGGTAACAATGCGGGAAGTCCTGGAGAATGTGATAAAACCAGACCTGGGCCTGGTACAGGTACAGGCGCTCGTAAAAGGAAAGATTATCCGGATCATGCTTGGGCATGTTGTTGATATAATAGGTTTTGACCATGTTGATATCATTTTCGTCCCGGACATGACCCATCTTCAAGTAAAGCCCATAAAGCTGCAGTGCCAGATTGCTGAGTTTGTTTTTTACCGATACACTTACGGTTTGTTGTTCCGCCTGAAGGGCCAGCGTTTCAGCCCGGTCCCGCATGCTTCTGGTGATGTGCTGCGATTCAATGACTTTCTCCAGTTCCACGATTCTGAGCACAATGGTGTCCAAAAAGTACTTTTCGGCAATGTGCTTGGCTTTGTCCAGCAATTTTAAACTTTGCTGATACAATCCTTTGTTATACAATATCCTGGCGAAATCTATCTGCTCATTTAACTGCAGTTCCACGTTCTGGTCCGCGTTGACTAGGCGAAGTCCGACCAGGATCTGCTTGTACAGGTGGGCTTTCATATTGGAAAGCTGCTTTTTGCTCACCGGTGCTTTCTTTAAAATCCAGCGCTCGTCATAGCTGTCCATCTTGTCCATGATGTCGAAGAGTCTGATAAACTTTGCGTCTTCATTGGACTCGAATCTTCTGACATAAAGTTTGAAACTTCTCTTTTCAGATTGGCTCAGCGACTTTATCAGCACAAACAAATAATCTTTTTCCTTGTTGGACTTCGTAACTAAAACTGACATATTAAACTTAAATTCAACAACTTATATTATTATTAGAATAGTTTGACATTGGAAGGATAAAGTTAAATTAATTTCTCTTCAAACCTTTAAACTTTACATTAGATTTTAATTAATAACCAAACTATGGATAACCGAAAAGTATTTATCTTCGATACCACTTTGAGGGACGGCGAACAGGTCCCTGGCTGTAAGTTAAACACTCCGGAAAAAATTGAGATTGCCCGTCAACTTGAAAAGCTTGGTGTGGATATTATAGAAGCTGGATTTCCTATATCCAGCCCGGGGGATTTTCGATCTGTTGTTGAAATATCAAAGAGTGTTACTGAGCCCATCGTCTGTGGCCTATCGCGAGGGGTTAAGAAAGATATTGAAGTTGCCGCCGAAGCGTTAAAGCATGCCAAAAGGCCCCGGATCCATACAGGTATAGGCACATCGTCCTATCATATTCTGCACAAATTTAAAAGCACACCGGAAAAAATTCTCGATTGGGCGGTGGATGCGATCAAATATGCCAAAACCTTCGTCGAGGATGTGGAGTTTTATGCGGAGGACGCGGGGAGAACCGACAACGAATACCTGGCGCGGGTCTGTGAAGCTGCCATTAAGGCCGGAGCCACCGTGTTGAACATACCCGATACTACCGGGTATTGTCTGCCGGACGAGTATGGGCAGAAAATAAAATATTTGATGGAAAACGTCAGCGGCATACACAATGTCATTATTTCCGCCCATTGCCATAATGACCTGGGCCTGGCTACAGCCAATGCCATCTCCGCGGTTGTGAACGGTGCAAGACAGGTAGAATGTACCATCAACGGAATCGGCGAGCGGGCCGGAAACACCGCCCTGGAAGAAGTGGTGATGATCATAAAGCAACACCAGCGCCTGGGCGTTTACCACGACGTCAATACCCGCCTTCTTAATCCTGTCAGTCGGTTGGTTACTGAAAAAATGGGAATGATGGTTCAGCCCAATAAAGCCATAGTTGGTTCCAACGCCTTTGCCCATTCTTCAGGAATCCATCAGGACGGGGTGATCAAAAACAGGGAAACATACGAAAGCATTGATCCGGAAGATGTAGGCGTGAATGAATCCAGCATTCGGCTTACGGCCAGAAGCGGAAGGGCCGCGTTAGCCTATCGGGCCCACAAGATCGGGTACAACATGACCAAGAACGAACTTGATGAGGTCTATAACCTGTTCCTGGAGCAGGCGGATATTAAGAAAGAAATAACGGACGAGGATCTGCACGAAATTATGAAAGTAGCGGACCTGGCCAACAGAATAGAAGCTTAAATCAGCGGACGAAGAAGGGTTTGAAGGCAAGATGCCTTCATACATCACCTTCTTCCCATTTGGTTGGTAAGGGCTCCCAATGCTCTTTGCGCACCGCCCATTTTGTTCATTTGCTTCATCAGTTTCCGCATCTCCTCAAATTGTTTCATGAGGTTGTTCACCTCCTGAATGGACCGCCCGCTGCCGGCGGCCAGACGTTTTCTTCGGCTTCCGTTAATCAAGTCAGGGTTGCTCCGTTCGGCGGGCGTCATACTACGGATGATGGCTTCAATGGGCTTGAAGGATTCATCGTCCACGTCCATTCCTTTCATCGCCTTACTCATTCCCGGAATCATTCCCATCAGGTCCTTGAGGTTTCCCATTTTTTTGATCTGCTCCAACTGGGAAAGAAAATCGTCAAAATTGAACTGGTTTTTACGGATTTTGGCATTGATCCTTTTTGCTTCCTCTTCGTCAAAAGTCTGCTGGGCCCTTTCCACCAGGGAAACCACGTCACCCATCCCCAGAATCCTCTGCGCCATCCGGTCAGGGTAAAACAGATCCAGATTCTCCATCTTTTCCCCGGTGGAAATAAACTTGATGGGCTTGTTCACTACGTGGCGGATGGAAATTGCAGCACCCCCGCGGCTGTCCCCGTCCAGCTTAGTGAGCACCACACCGTCGAAATCCAGGCGCTCGTCAAAGGTCTTGGCCGTATTCACCGCATCCTGCCCAGTCATGGAATCGACTACAAACAGCGTTTCGGAAGGGTTTAACTTTTCTTTCAGTTCCGAAATTTCGTTCATCATTGCCTCATCCACTGCCAGACGGCCTGCCGTATCGATGATCACGGTTTTTTTGCCGGTTTTTGAAGCGTGTGCGATGGCATTTCGGGCAATCTGGAGCGCGTTTTTGTTGTCCGGCTCCGCATAGACTTCCACTCCGATCTGCTCGCCCAGCACCTTAAGTTGGTCGATGGCCGCAGGCCTGTAGATATCACAGGCGACAAGCAGCACCTGCCGTCCCTGCTTTTTCAGGAAGGTGGCCAGCTTTCCGGAAAATGTCGTTTTACCCGAGCCCTGTAGGCCGGAGATCAGGATAACTGCGGGATCACCTTTTAAATTGATTTCGGTTTTGCTGCCTCCCATCAGTTTTGCCAGTTCCTCCTGGGTTATTTTCACCAACAACTGGCCCGGCGATACGGAGATCAGAACATCCCGCCCCAGGGCTTTTTCCCTGATAGAGTCAGTGACTTCCTTCGCCACTTTATAGTTTACGTCCGCATCGATCAATGCCCTTCTGATTTCCTTTACCGTGGTGGCAACATTGATCTCGGTAATGGTTCCTGTCCCCTTAAGGGTTTTAAAAGCTTTGTCTAATTTATGACTAAGATTGTCAAACATGTGGTTCTCTTTTTTCTGATTAGGCAAAAATACATAAATTACAGACTAAAGCTGAACCAATCGGTCAAAAGTTAGGGGCATGAACGGTGGAAAGATCAGGTAACCATACCTACAATGAGAATACCGCGGATGAGATCTATACAAAACAGGAAGACCACGAAAATTCTTTGATATTGAAGTTTGAATGTGATCAGCCAAACGCTGGGGACGGGTAGGGGTTCTTTTCAACATTTTGCATAATTTTGAGCGATGAGGGAGCGCAGGACAATCCGTAACATAGCAATATTTATATTCGTCACCCTTGCCAGTGGCTGGCTCGGACTTGTGCTTGACCGCATTCTTGAGCCGCAAGCCGAAGGAGAATCTTTAGGTATGGGGCTGTGGCTGATACTGCCGCTATTGACCACCCTATGCTTAAGGGGCTTTGCGGGTGATGGCTGGCGGGATATGGGATTACATCCAAACCTAAAAGCAAATGCTAAATGGTACTTAGTTTCGTTAGTGATTTTTCCTATTGGAACAGCCACCATGCTTGCCATCGGAAAAATAACCGGTTGGATAAGTTTTTCAAATTTTGGCATTCAGGCCTTTCTTCAGGGTTTTACAGGCACTCTTTTCTTTAATTTCATTAAGAATATATTTGAAGAATCAGTATGGAGGGGTTATCTGGCAGCGAAACTAATTAAATTAAGGACAAAGGACATTTGGATTTACCTGATTGTGGGCGGGGTTTGGGGGCTGTGGCATTTACCTTACTATTTGTTTTTTCTGTCGGAACAGGTGATGGCCCCAGTCTTGCCTGTGGACAGAATCAGTTTTGCTTTATGGGCGGTTTTTTCAATGGTGTGTTGGTCGGTGATGTTCGTTGAACTTTTCCGGATTACAGGCTCGTTGTGGCCTGTGGTGATTTTGCATATGATTGAAGATTCCCTGATTAATCATTTGATAATCGACGGGCATATCACCATATCGGCAGGCAAAGAGATCCTGGTATCCCCGGTCGCTGGAATAATTACATCCTTTTTATATTTAACAGTTGGATTGTTGTTGCGGAAGAGCCGCTTGTTCAAAACCACAACATGATCCTTCTTCTGGGGCCAGCCCTCCCGGCCAATTCAGTGAATCTTTGCACTCTTTGTACCTTGTACCTCGTATTTTTCTCTT
>DATGOS010000541.1:0-7290 GCA_035305725.1 Cyclobacteriaceae bacterium | reverse complement strand
TTTTATGATCGTGAATGGCGTCCAGCAGCGACCCTAATGCCTCTTGCCGGTTATCCATATTGGCAAGTACCTGTGTGGCCAGAAAAGCTGCTTCCATGTCATTCCCTTTCAACAGCTCAATGGCTTTGTCAAAAACATTTCGGTCTCCTGTTTTTGCCAGCCGCACAGCATATTTGTAAGCCTCCTGTTCATTCTTGTCCAGCATTCTCTCAAACAAGTATTCAGTATTTTCCATATCCTGCGATTTCGTGTAATTTCACAAATATACTATCTAATTCCTATGGAGACCGTTTTGTTCACAGAAGCTCAATGCAAAACCATACTCGACGCCATTCACGGCGCACAGATGGATTACGATATTGATCCCAGAAAAAATGAGTTGCTGTTTTACAGTGGTGAAGCAAACGTCCTCAAGTTCCGCTTGCCCATAAGCTTTGCCTCCCCTCAAAATGGCCCGGACGCTGGACGGGATCTCCGTCACCACGTGCTTGTCATTGTCCGTTCAGGAATGGCGGCTGTTGGTTGTTTTGAAGGGGGGAAGGTAAAGGACCATAAAGTCTTCCGGGCCTATATGGTACGGAAAAAACAGGGTAAAAGTCAACTTAAATACCTTAAAACAAAGGGGAAATCGCGGGCGGGATCAAGGTTGCGGCTAGCGCAGTCTTTGGATTTTTTTTCGGACATCAACGCCAGGTTAGGTGAATATTTCCGGAATTTTGACATAGACAGGATCGGGTTAAGCTGTCCCACCACGCTGATCCCCCATTTTTTTGGATCAAAAACACCACCCCCCTTTCCCAAAAGAGATCCACGAATCCTAAAAATTCCAAAGCACATCCAAAATCCAACCTACGAGGCCCTGCTACAAACCAACAGGTTTCTCTTGCAAGGGGAAGTCCGATACACCGTGGAGGGAAAGGAGCTATTAGAAACTTTTCGCCATGAGCTATAAGCGGCTTCCAAAAAAGTTGACGACAGGGTATAAAAAAAGCCGTTTGAAGTATTTCAAACGGCTTTTTAAAAGATTATAGGTCCTCCGCCCAATTCGGCCCGATCAGTTCCCGAAGCTTCATATCATATTCCTGAGCTTTGGATTCATTTTTTAGCCGTACATGGACTGAATGCAATATTTTAAGAATTTCCGTATTTTCAGGCTGCAGTTCAGAAGCTTTGGCAAAGTAAGGAATGGCTTCCTCATAAAGGCTATCCGCTTTTGCCAGCAACCCTTCTGATTTTGCCTCCCATTCCTGATCACTCAGGTCATTTACTTCATTGATAATTTCCCTAGCCTGGTCCAAATAGACTGCCCCCGCGTAATAATTCCCTTCGAAAAATTCAGGATCGGTTTCCACTGTCTTTCGGTATTCTTCCAGTGCTCCGTCCAGATCACCCGACTGCTCTTTCAGATAACCGTATCTCAGACGAATGGCGGTATTTTCCGGATCGGTTTCCAGGGCTTCCTTAATCGATGCCATGGCCTCATCCAATTTGTCCAGTTGCAACAACAATTGAATTTCAAATTCCGCCAAACCTTTATCATCAGGATAAACCTTCCTGGCCTCCGTCACCAGCCTGTATGCTTCCTCCTGGTCTTTGTCCTCAGAGCTAGCGATCTGGATCAAAAAATAGTACGCATTGAGTTTGTTGTATTCTTCATTGTCCAACAAGATGCTGAAATACTTTTTGGCGGCTTCAAAATTACCGTTTAGGTTGGCCGTATAACCCGCGTTGAAGACTACCGAAGTATCGGCCGGATCTATATCCGCTGCCAGAGAAAAGAACCCGAAGGCATTTTCCATATCTTCCGCTTCATAACGCTCCAGAGCTTTGTTAAACGAAGCGTTTTTGAGCTTCAAAACACCCTCACCCTGCAAATTTTCCGGTATTCCGTCAACCACTTCTTTATAGACCTCCTGTCCTACCTTGCTGGTCGAATCGTTGTTTTCCATTTCCATAGTCTTTTGGAAAGATCCCAACGCGGTTCGTCCCAAACTGACGGTTTCTTCCGTATTTGACGAATCGGCGACAAACATCTTGGTTTCAATTTTGCCCTTTAACAGGTAGGTTTCCGATTCGCTGCCGGTGGAGGGATCTTCAATGGCGGTTTGAACCTCGGAATACGCTTCGGTAAGGTTGCCCCTGTTCATATTTCTCTCCGCAGATCTGACTACCTTTTTTTGGCCAAATGCTAGGGTAGCCATTCCAACCAAGGCTAATGATAAAATTAATTTTCTCATTGGTTAATTTTTAATCTAAATTTGGTTCTTGAGTTTGGTTTTCTTCGTTATCAGAATCGGATGTGCTTTCCCCCTCCGCATCGGGGTCATCCACTACTTCTTCAATTTTCGATAATTTTTCGACGGAGGAAATTTCATCATGCTCTCCAAGTTTGATGAGCCTAACACCCTGCGTGGCTCTTCCCATTACACGTAAACCTGAAACCGGGATACGAATGGTAATTCCGGATTTGTTAATGATCATGAGATCATCCGAATCCACCACTTCCCGTATCGCCACCAGGCCGCCAGTTTTAGGGGTGATGTTCATAGCTTTCACGCCCTTTCCTCCCCTATTAGTGATCCTGTAAGCATCCAAAAGCGTTCTTTTACCGTATCCTTTTTCGGAAACCACCAATAATGAGGCATCTTCCCTCGACACACAAACCATGCCAATTACCGACACCGATTCATCAAGATTCATGGCCTTCACACCAGTGGCAGTTCTTCCCATAGGCCGTACCGCCGATTCATGAAAATGTATGGCGCGCCCGGAGTCCGCGGCGATGACGATGTGGTTGTCTCCATTGGTCATTTCCACGTTGATCAGCTGGTCATCCTCCCTAATGTTTAAGGCGATAATACCGTTGCTGCGGGGCCTGGAATATTGCTCCAACGTGGTTTTTTTTATGATTCCCCGTTTGGTGACCATGACCAGGAAATTATTGTTGATGTAATCCTCGTTGGCAAGGTTGTTCACCTGTATAATGGATCTGATCCGGTCATCAGAGGCGATGTTGATCAAATTTTGGACCGGCCTTCCTTTGGAGTTTTTGGATCCTTCCGGTATCTCGTACGCTTTAAGCCAAAATAGTTTTCCCTGATCGGTAAAAATCAAGAGGTAATTGTGTGTGGAGGCCGTGAATATGTATTCGGTGAAATCATCCTCCTTAGTCGATACGCCCCTTGACCCAACGCCACCCCTGCTTTGGGTCCTGTATTCGGTGAGGGCGGTTCTTTTGACATAACCTTGGTGGGAGACGGTAATGATGACCTCCTCATTGGGGATCATGTCCTCGTAATTGAAATCTTCGGCATTATGCTCGATACTACTCCTCCGCTCGTCGGCATACCTGCCCTTCATTTCCAAAAGTTCTTCCTTGATGAGCTCCATCCGCTTTTCTTCGCTGGCCAAAATGGCTTTTAGCTCTTCGATAAGCTTCATCAGTTCATCGTATTCATTTTGGATCTTTTCTCTTTCCATCCCGGTGAGGCGCTGCAACCTCATGTCCAGTATTGCTCTGGCCTGGATCTCACTCAGCTCAAACCGCTCCATCAATCCCGTACGGGCAGCCTCGGGATCTCTTGAGTTCCTGATCAGGGTGATGACTTCATCCAGGTGGTCCAACGCGATCAGATAACCTTCCAGGATGTGCGCTCTTTTTTCCGCCTCCCGGAGTTCGTACTCGGTTCTCCTCGTCACTACTTCATGACGATGATCCACGTAATGGACAATAAGCTCCTTGAGGTTTAAGGTATGTGGCTTTCCTTTGACCAGGGCCACATTGTTTACGCTAAAGGAGGTCTGTAGCCCTGTAAATTTGTAAAGGTTGTTTAGGACTACGTTTGCGACAGCATCACGCTTCAGTTCATAGACGATCCGCATGCCATGACGGTCCGATTCGTCCCTGATGGCGGAAATTCCCTCAAGCTTCTTTTCGGTGATCAGTTGGGCGGTCTTTTCGACCATACTGGCTTTGTTGACCAGATAAGGTATTTCAGTGATCACAATCATTTCCTTGCCGGACTCCTTTGTTTCGATACCGGCCCTTCCCCGCATGATCACCCTGCCCCTGCCGGTTTCAAACGCGGATTTAACCCCGTTGTACCCATATATAATGCCCCCGGTCGGAAAGTCAGGGGCAAGTATATGTTCCATCAATCCTGCAATCGTGATCTCCGGATTGTCGATATACGCCACGATCCCGTCGACGACCTCTCCAAGATTGTGCGGCGCCATGTTGGTGGCCATCCCTACGGCTATTCCCGAAGCCCCGTTCAACAGCAGCGCCGGTATTTTGGCCGGTAAAACCTCCGGTTCTTTCAGCGTGTCGTCGAAATTCAGTTGAAAATCAACCGTTTCTTTGTTGATATCCACCAGCAATTCCTCGGCGATTCTTTTCAGCCTCGCTTCGGTATATCGCATGGCTGCGGCGTTGTCTCCGTCCACTGAACCAAAATTTCCCTGTGGATCTACGAGGGGATAACGCAGGGACCATGGCTGCGCCATGCGCACCATGCTTTCGTATACGGCCGAGTCGCCGTGCGGATGGTACTTACCCAATACCTCTCCCACGATCCTGGCTGATTTCTTATAGGGTTTGTTGTGGGTTACCCCCAGTTCCTGCATACCAAAAAGGATCCGCCTATGGACGGGCTTTAATCCGTCGCGGACATCGGGCAACGCGCGGGAAACAATGACAGACATCGAATAATCGATGTATGCCCCCCGCATCTCATCCTCGATGTTAATGGGTATGATTCTTTCGTTTTCTCCTTGAGCCATTTATAAAATTCTTCAATCAATAAGACCGCAAGATACGAAAAAGAACAAGCTTTTGAAACTATAATCTGTTTGAACGCTTATATTTCAGCGGCCTGATTACCATTGTCCTACTTTCCGATCCTGCATATGCCAGATGGAGCTTCCCCGGTACTCCACGCCGTTGTGAATATGCCTCATGACCACACCGCATCCCGGTACTTTACATCTTTTGGTGCCGGGAATGCTGATGGAAATCCCAACATTGACGGAGTAGAACTTTTGCTTTACTTGCTGTAGTTCCAACTGTTCCGCATTGTTATGCGTCACCGTCATATTGTATCCAAAGGATGAAAAATCCGCCGAAGGCTTAACATAAATCTTCGCGTATTGAGAAAACTCCCTTTCAATGCGCAGTCCCAGAGAATAGAAAGGTTCTGAAACCGTCAGGTGGCTGTCGTGGGTTTTACTGATTTTTAATGAACCGTATTTCCCTTCCAACACAAAGTTCCATGGATAATGCTGGCGCACCCGCTGCTTAAGTTCCGACTGCATATAATAATTGTTCCCTGAATATTTCCGATACCGCCACTGTAAAAAAGAGGCCCTTCTTCGCGCGTCATACAGTACCAGTCCAAATGTTGCATACAGCTTGTCATAGGTATAGGAATCAGCTTCCCAGTTAAATCGGTGGGATTGAAATTCAGGATGCTCCATTCTTCCGAATTCTTTTCCATAACCGCCGCCAAGGGTGAAGAACCCAAACATATCCAGCCTCACGCCTATATCTACCGGAACAGCGTATTCGGCCGATTCAAAGACAATGTTTTCTTCCCCCACCTCATTGGGCAAGGCTGGATCTATGGGATAGGCGGCGGGGTCCAGGCTGTGAAAATTAAGCCGGTTTTGGTGATAGCCGCCGCCGGTCGAAATCTCAAAACTGAAGTTGCTTATGGCGTTCCTGAATACATTTCCCACGTCACTTTCGCTTTTCCTGCCCCCGAGTTTTCGCTCAATGCCAAAAAAATCCTCATCCTGTGCCATGCCCGGTCCTGCAAACCCAAACATGCAAACCCACAACCCCAATGAAAAACTGACAAACCCCTTCATTTTCACTATCTATTTTTTCGTCCACAAATTTGACCCGGAAAATTTATTGCCCCAGAGCCCTCACCTGGCTATTACTCCAGGGATATTATTTATAACGGTGAAGGACAAAAAAAAACCTCGAAAGTGAGGTTTTTTTATTTGTTGTGTTCACGTTTTCAAGTTGTCGGATCAGCATCCGCCGAAGAACGTTTTTCGGAAAGTTCGGTTTTCATCGAATCAACTTTTTCTCTAATTTCAGGGTTTTCCTTGTACGCTTTGTTTACCTTGTTGTATATGGGAATCCCCAGGTATTCATCATCCTTAATTAAGTTCACCTTTAACTCAGTGACTTCATCCTTCACTGATTCCATAGCGCTCAAGATTCCTTCATAAGCTTCTTTTTCTTCAGGCTTCAGTTCGAGTTCAGCCAATTTTTCCTCGTTACCCCAAGCATCTTTAATGGCGTTGTATCGGGCAGGATCAATTACCTCATGGTTTTTGATCATCTCAATAATTCCATCATTCTTCATTTGATAAAATGCCGTGACGGAGTCTTCCATAGTGGCGAACTTCCTGATTTCCTCATCCGTGATTTCCTCGTTCCCCGTTTCCTGCGAATAAGCTTTTACGTTCCATAACCCTGCCAAAAGGATTGCCAATACAAATACTTTTTTCATGCTTTTTATCTATTTAAGATTAATGATTTACCAATTAACTTTATTAAAATTATTTTTACAAATATTGAACGAAAAAATAAGCGGGAATATTTTTGGGAAATCGAGTATTGGGTATTGGGTAGTGAGTATTGAGTACTGGTATTGAGAGTTGGTTATGGAAAATAGTGATTGGTTATTGAATGTTACAAATAATCTGGTCCCTTCGGGAAGGTTTCCTGCCACGGGTTTCACCCGCGGTTATTGTAGTTGAAGCTCTTTTGGCTTCCCTGGGAGTTGTGCCATAAAGTATCGGAGATTTGACAGACGGAAAGATTTGAGCACCGGCGTTTGGAGCTTCATGTAGCGCGCAGCGTGGGGTAGCCAACCCGCCTTGGCGGGTTAAATGTGAATAACCCCGGAATCACCCGGGGAACAGGGGCTAACTCCCACCCCGTCAACCCCGGTGGGGGTTGAACCAAAACATGAGAACAAGCATAAAGAAGATCACCGAAATAAATGCGCTTATTTATATAGCGTGTCTTGATCTGGAAAAAAACGGCTATTGTTGCTGATATTCAACTCTTTCAGGGTTGCCGAGTGGCAAGGAGGCCGTTCTACCACGGGTTTTACCCGCGGTTATTGTATTGAAGCCTTCCGGCCTTCTGTCTACGGTCATTTTCAGCGGGAAGGCTGTGGTCCTGTCGGGCCGTTGTCACGTCCTGATTTTACTTGACACTTTTTTCTTGTTTTATTCTTTTGTTTTCAGTTCTCTTAAATGCTTTTTAGA
>DATGOS010000540.1:0-11225 GCA_035305725.1 Cyclobacteriaceae bacterium | reverse complement strand
CCCGATATGATGGCGAGCAGCGACATGGGCTGAAAGGTACCGTCGTCTTCGCTCCCGAAGTCATACCTACAGCCGCTTAAAGCCGCAAGGTCACCGTCACCCGAGGCATCTATGAATACCTTCCCTTGCCAGGCTTCCCTTCCGGATTTGGATTCCGTAATGATGTGGGTGAGATTTTTGTTGCGGTCCTTTACGGAACCGACCACCCGGGAATGCAGCTGGATGTCCACGTTGGCTTCCTGGCACATCAATTCCAAAAGCACCTTCATCTTCTCCACATCATATGCCAGTACCTTTCCGGTATCTATGGGGCTTTTTGCGTTCATATCATCTAGCCGGGATTCAAGTTCCCGCATCACTCCAGGCTTGTTTTGCTGGTCAAGAATCCAACTCAACAAGCCGGAGGTCCAAACACCGCCCAGACAGCCTTTCAATTCAATCAGAAGCACTTTAGCTCCGTTTCTTCCCGCTTCGATGGCGGCAATTACGCCCGCGGGACCCGCACCGCTGACCACTACATCATATTGGCCGGCAACAGGTACCTCTTTGGCGGCTTCCGTTACGGACAGCGCGTTTTTTCCAGGGCTGGACTGTACGTTAAATGGATGGATTAATCCACCGGTCAAGCCACCCAGGGCTCCGACCTGCAAAAATTTTCTTCGTTTCATAAGCTATTGTCGTATGTCTGTTAAATAAATGCTTCGGCAATTTTTGCCGCTTGTCAGGAATCCCGCTGCTACCAATTTGGATTCTGTTGTAAATTCGGATTTACTTCCAACTCCTGAAAGGGAATCGGAAATAAATAGTGCTTGTTTTCATTAAAAATTCTTGTTTCCAGGACACGGAGATCACCTTTGTTGGATACATTTGAATAATCCGGTGTGCCCCACTGGTCAATTTGAGGCGCTTCCAACAGCCAGTTGAGCGTGCCGGGGATTTTGGGTCGGCCGTAACTGTTGTCCTGCATTACGTCTTCGGCAATTCCCCAGCGCCGGATATCAAAGAAACGCAGCCCTTCCAGTGCCAATTCATATTTTCTTTCTTTCCGCACCACCGCCCGCATTTGTTCCTGTGTTTTCCCAGCTTCGATCACCGGCATTTGGACAGACTCCCTTTGCCTAATCTGATTGATGGCGTCATAGACAGAGGCGTCTATTTCGTTCAGCTCGATTTTAGCCTCGGCATAGTTCAGCAACACTTCCGCGTACCGCATGATTATAAAGTTCAATGTGGAATTGGCGTTGTCAAACCGGTCGCTTGGATCAGCATATTTTCTGATCAGGACGCCGGAAAATCCCGCGAAAGGATTGGTCACATCCTGGTTCTCTATCCTTTGTGGTGGGTCAGTATTGTAGTCCCAGCACACCACACTGTCTGCGTGGGTTTCAAACTGGAAGCCCCAGTGGTTGGTGCCGGGCATCACGAGGGTGTGGTTGAGCCGCGGATCCCGGTTCAGATGGGGATTTAATGGGTCGTAAAGGGGTGACTCATCAATGGGCAGGCCGTCAATGCATTCATAGGAATCCATCAAAGCCAATTGCGGGATAATTTCGGAGGTTCCTCCTCCGTTTCGGGAGCCTATCCTTCGGGGCAGGGTATGCACCTGTAGGCCGCGCATGAACCTTTGGCTGAAAATAACCTCCTCCGCATCCTGGTTTTCATAATAAAACAAGTTCAAATAATCGGGAAAAAGCCGGTAAACCCCCAGGTCCATGACTTGTTTCGATGCCTCAGCGGCCACAGTCCACCGTTCATTGAACAAAGCGACCCTGGACAGTAAGGTTAGGGCAGCGCCTTTGGTGGCCCGACCCACCTCACTTGCACCATAGCTTTCAGGCAAAACCTGCGCTGCCTCATTCAGTTCAGCAATAATAAAGTCAGTAACTGCCTCTTTGGTGGCTCTGGGGGTTTGGCTTTCACTTAAAGACAATGAGGTGGTAATCAAGGGCACCCCTCCCCAAAGTTCATTCAGGTAGAAATAATAAAATGCCCTTAAAAACCTGGCTTCGGCAGCAATCCGCGCGAAGAGTGCGGGATCTGTGCTTGCTTCAGCCCGGTGCATGTTTTCCAGCAAAAGATTGGTGCTGCTGATTCCCTGATACAAGACCCTCCAAATTGATAGAAATTCGTTGTTGTCCGTGGTGGCAACACCCAACCTGATGGGTGTCAAAGAGGAGGCGGACCGGTTCCATCCGATGTCCGTCATCACGTCGAATATCATGAAAAAGGGTACAGGTCCCGTTTGGGTATGGGTGAGGGTATTGTAACATCCGTTAATGGCAAGAATCAATTCCCCTTCATTGGACCAAAAGGTAGCCGAAGAAGGCTGGTCCAAGGGAGAGCGGTCCAGGTAGTCCTCACATGCGCTGCTTATAAATAGAACAAACAGGATATATTTAAGTTTTTTCATGGCTTTAGCTTTACAGATTAATATTTAGTCCAACAGAATAGGTTTTGACCTGCGGATAAAAATTACCGGAACCAACGGGCGCTTCCACATCAAATCCTTCCCAAAAGTTGTCTAGAGAAAACAAATTTTCTCCGGTTATATATACACGTAGGGAATTGATCTTCAGTCTCTCCAGTAGGGTAGGGGACAAAGAATATCCCAACTGAACATTCTTCAACCTCAGGTATGCGGCACTTTTCATCCAGAAACTTGAATTCCGTTGGTTGTTTGCGGCATTAAATACCAACCTGGGGAACGCCGCGTTTGGATTGTCCGGCGTCCAGTAGTCTTTGTGGTATTCGTAGATGGTCCCGCCATTGAAAAAGGGCATGATGGCCGAAGAATTTAGATAACCATCCGCTTTACCCACTCCCTGGAGGAATAATCCAAGATCAAACCGGCTGTATTCCAAATTCAGGTTAAGGCTGTAGGTGTAACGGGGTATTGTATTCCCAAAGATCTCCCTGTCGTTGTCGTCTATGACGTTGTTCCCGTCGATATCCTTGTATTTAATGTCTCCGGGGAAGACTTCAATGCCAAACTGGTCGGGGTGGTTTTCAATGTCGTTCTCGTTCTGAAAATAACCCGTCGCCACATGCCCGTACAGGGAATTCATGGGGAAGCCTTCCCTGTTTTGGGTCAAAGCCGTGGAGCTAATGCCTTTCAGGTCTTCGATTTTGTTGACCACGTCCGAAAAGGCGCCGGTCAGGGAATAGTTGACTGCGCCCACATTGCCCAGGTACCTTACGCCCAACTCCCAACCCTTATTGCTTACCGTCCCGGCATTTTGAAACGGTGCATTTAAGCCCAGGGAGGTCGGGATGTTTAGCCTCAATAGTACGTCTGTGGTGGATTTGTCGAAATAATCCGCGGTAACGCTCAGCTTACCGAAGAATTCCATATCCAGACCCACATTATACATTTCCGTTTGCTCCCATTTCAGGTCCTCGTTCGCAAGGTCCAACAACCTGGCGCCCGAAACCATCGTGTTGCCAAAGGTGTAGTTTACAGTTAACGGCACGGATGAAATATAGGGATAAAAAGAATTCCCGATGTTCTGGTTACCCAAGGTACCCCAGGATGCACGCACTTTCAAATCGCTGAACAGGGGGTATAGCGGTTTCATAAATGCTTCTTCTGACAATCTCCACCCGGCGGACATGGAAGGGAATAAGGCAAACCTGTTTTTCGTGGCAAACCTCGACGATCCGTCATACCGGGCGGTGAATTCCAGCAGGTACCTGCTTTGGAAATCATAGTTCACCCGACCGAAAAAAGAAAGCAGGGCCCATTCACTGGATGAACCTGAGTTGTCCTTGTTGTCCTGTCCCCCGGCATTCAACACGTTGTACTGGGGGAGAATAAAGCCTTCCCGGTAAGCCCCGAAAAAGTAGTTGGCATAATCCTCCTGAGAAACCCCTCCCAGAATTTTCAGGTTGTGGTCACCGAAATTTTGCTCCGCCAACAAGGTGGCCCGCAAAGTTTTGTTGAAGGTGCGGGAGAAATTCTCGTTCAAGGTGGCGATAGATGGTCTTTCGGCGAAAACACTGCCATCAGGATTGTACAAGGTAAGAGTATTTACAAAACTCTTGTTGTGACTTATCGAGTAGACCGGGGCGAAAACCAGGTCTGCGGTCAACCAGTCCAGCGGTTTGTACTGAAACTGAAAATTCATGTTTACCTCCGGCGATTTGATCCGGTTGATACCTCCGGCTTCCGCCCATGCCAGGGGATTTTGATCAGACCAGCCTTCGCCGTACAAGCCGTTAGAAAATATTGCGGGTTGGTTTGCCGGGATCCTGTACATCTGAAAAAAGATGTCATTCACTGTTTTGCCTTCAGAGATAGGTTCCGGGCGGTCACCGTGGGTAAACATAAGATCAAATTTGGCGGAGATTTTTGGAGAAATTTCAAGGTCAGAATTTAGCCTTAGGTTTAGTCGCTCAAAGCTGCTGTTTTCTATGATGCCGTTTTGTTTATAATAACCAAAAGTAGCAGCCAGCCGCAGTTTCTCATATCCCTTGTTGAAGGACAGCAAATGGTTTTGCCTCTGGCCGGGTTTTAACAGCACATCCATCCAGTCCGTATCCGGATACCTGTCTGTATTCACCCCTCCGTCTTGTCTGTACTCCTGAATGAGGCCTTCGAAAATAGGATCTCTTCCGGAGTTGACATAAGCAATGTCATGATAGATCATATGGTCCAGCGCATTTACTTTGTCAGGAAGGTTGGTGGGATGGTCCACGCCATAATAGGCACTGTAATTAATCGAGGACTGATCCATTTTTGCCCGTTTTGTGGTGACAAGGATGACACCGTTGGCCGCCCTGGATCCATAAATCGCGGACGATGCAGCATCCTTTAGGACAGATATGCTTTCAATGGTGCCGGGGTCAATGTTGTTCATGCTCATTTCTACCCCGTCCACCAGAACCAGCGGATTGGCGTCGCCAATAGTCCCTATTCCCCTGATCCTCACAGAACCGGCATCCCTTCCAGGTTGCCCGGATCTTTGGGTGACGGTAACGCCCGGGGCTATGCCCTGCAGCAAAAGAGAAGTTTGACCCACCTGCCTGCGTCCAAAATCCCGCTCGTCCAGGGCGCTAATGGCACCCGTGATGGTTACTTTCCGTTGTTCACCATAGCCGACCACCACCACCTCATCTAATGAAGCCATGTCTTCCCGCATGGTGACATTGATGATGCTTTGGTCACCCACTTCAAAGGTTTGGGTCTCAAAGCCGATAAATGAAAAAACCAATGTGGAACCTTCCGGCACGGTCAACGAATATTCGCCGTCCAAGTCGGTGGCCGTTCCTATGCTTGTGCCCGGCACCGATACGGTAACTCCCGGTATGGGTTCCCCGTCCTGATCCAAAACCTTCCCCCTTACCGTCAGATCTATACCTTCTGCTGATCCTGCGGGCATCTCCCTGTCCGCCAACTTCACATAGATATGGTTGTTTACCTGCTTAAACCTAAGCGGGGAGGCCATGGAAATTTTTTGCAGCAGGGCATAAATTCCTATATTGTCTTCGTGCAGATTAAAAACAGCGTCAGCTTTAAGCACTGACTGGTCGTATACGAAGCGGAAACCAGACCCTGCTTCAACCTTCTCAAGCATCTCTTTTACGCCGGCGTCCTCTAGCTTGATGGTAATGACCGTGATCGGTTGGTGTTTTGTTTGTTCTTCTGGATATTCATGGGCGGAGGCTAGACTAATCTGCGCCGGGGCAGCGCCTGAGAGGGAAACGATCCCCAAAAGGACCAATAATAGTCTCCAAGGTTTTGTATGGAGAAACAGTAGCTTTTTTTTCATAGCGTTTGGGTTTGTTTGTGGTTATTTTTTCATCTATGTGTACTAAGCGACAAAGAAGAAACCGGCAGGAAATCCATTTTTATTTCTGTAGTTTTAGTTATGCAATCAAGAAAATTCCCATCCTCGGTGTCAGTCTCCAATTCGTGAGGGGTCATCAAAAACAATTGTTCCAGGATCGATTTGTTCCACTTCATTTCTTCTGTTTAACTACAATAGGAGGAAAAGCATGAAATGATACCGGAATTTTTTTGTTTTTTGAAAAAAATATTACCGGCGGTAATTGTTCCGGTTTTTTCTGGTATGAATTGGAGGAATGGCCGGGGAAAATACGGGTGATGGAGGGTAATGGGACGAAGTTACAAACTTCGTCTAACCAAGGTAAAAAAGTGAAGTTACAAACTTCGCTTACCCCAAGTTCTTTGTGTTTTAGTGTTTTCGTGGCGAAAACAAATAGCGGTAGGACACAAATGACAAAAATTATTGCCGGTTGTCAATGGCGAAGTTACAAACTTCGCCTAACCAAGGTCCTGCACCCAATATGGTTTTCACATAGTTAAAAAATTACTTGCTATAGTAAAATTTAGCCCGCGAAGCTTCATCAACAAAGTTGTCTGTCATCCCCAGGTCGCTACAGGTACCGCTTACCAGAATCCCGTCAACCGGCGGCTCGCCATCATTGGCTACCGTGCAATTGACAATGGATACTTTGTCAGACTGTGCCACTTCAATACCGCGGAATTTTGCGTTTAGGAAATGGGAAGTGCTGATGGAGATCCTTTGGCTACGGTCTACTTCCAGCGCTGCCCCCCGGTCATCATTTCCCCTGTTTACGCCCTCCAAAATGTTGTCACCAAAAATGATATCCCGGCAGGCTTCGAACCGGACGCCCCCTTCGGGGTTTATCCGGTCACCGAAATAATCCACATTGTGGTCAAATACATTGCCCTGGATCACAATATTGTCAGAAGATTCGACCAACATGTGCCGTGCATAGCCCCGTATAAATGTATTTCCGGTGATGCTGACCCCCTTTACATTCCGCAATTTGATCAACGTCTCCTGGTTACTGATATGGTTCCCTGTGATGCTCAGCAGACCGATCTTAATATTTGTGTCGGGATTTCCGTCAAACCGGATATTTGATCCCCCGGGGCTTTCTTTAGCCTGGATGTTATTGCCGGTAATGGTCCCTTCGCGGATGCTGCCCTTATTTAGGGTGTCAAAATAAAGGTCTGCTGAAACGATGCCGGCATCATCAGCAAAATTGTACTCAATATCATTTCCAACGATTTGTATATTCCGGATTTCGGAATCCCGTACCACAATGCCGCCCTCCAGGAAATAGCTGATATGGTTGTCGTGGATGTTGATTTGGTGAATGTTTACATCGTCCAGAAATACCCCTATTTTTTTGCCATTGTAGATCTGGTTGCCCAGCAACAGCACATTCCGGTTGCGGGTAGTAAGGTGAATGCCATACCGGACGTTCCTGATGAGGCAGTTCCGGACTACGGGCTGCATAAGTCCGTCGAGCTGTATACCGTCCGATTCTTCCCCTTTTCCCAGGATTTCCAAAGATTCAATCACAAAAAATTTCTCCTTTTCCCACACCGGTGGCTTTACAGAGGCTGGCAGGGCTGAGCCCTCATGTGTACCCTTTATGATAAATGCTGCCCCATTGCCCTCCATCGCAATGGTGGAAGCCCCGGCCACGCCCCGGATCACGAGGGGCCCATGGTTGCCCAGTTCAATCTCAATGCTTCTTGTAATCCTATAGGTGCCTTTGGTAAAAAGCAACTCCCCATCCTCCGCGGCACGCACGGCGGCATAGATGGCTTCGGTATCATCGGAGACGCCATCGCCTACGGCACCGTAATCCCTCACATTGGTCGCCAGTACCCATTGGGGAACCAAGGCCATTAGGACAACTAGCAACAGGATCTGTCCCGGACTTTCGGGAAAATGGCAATGGAAGGGGCGAATTTTGATAAAATTATTCAAGCAGCTCATTGATTGTGTAACAGATTAGGTTGTTGGACAATGAATCCCCGGCCACCGATTGGAAGTTGTTTAACTGGATTTCATACACCCTGTTTTTTTCCATGGGGGATAAGCCGAAGCGTACTTCTTTTCCGTCTTCGGACACTTCTACACCTTTTATCTCGATATCTTTCAGGTCCATTTGATCAGAACCATATTTTGAATGGTAGGCATAAAAGTAGCTTCGCACGGAGTAATTTTCCGGGTTTTCAAGGGCGGATTTGTCCATATCGGTAGTAAACGCCAGTTTGAAACCGTCTTCAGTGATGTTGATGTTTTGAATATCTACCGGCATTTTTCCGGTAAAGGTGATTCTTTGTATGCCGGATGATCCGGCCCAGCCGCTTGCGTTCTGTCCTACCCACAGCGCGCCGTCAGGCCCGAACACCATTCGGTTGTTACCTTTTCGCAATCCCCCGCCGTCTATAAAAGGCACGCTCGCCCCCTGAAGCTTTCCTCCAACTTCCTCCACCATCACCCTGACGATCCGCTGATGGTTCATTTCGCCTATGAGCAGTTGTCCGTTAAAAGGACCAAATTCGTCGGTCAATACCGTAACAGGCTCTGTGGGGGAATTGGCCATGACGTTGTGGGGAAACAAAACTGCGGCTTTGGTACGAAGGGAATCCAAAAATTCCACGCCTTTGTCCATCGGTCGTCCACCTTCCCAGTTTTCGGTCCAGGCCAGGCTGGGAGGATGTCCGTAAAACTTTCCTTTTTCCACATGGTACAGGGGACTTGTCCCCACCCAGTCGCCCTGGTTGTCGGTAACCCATAGCCGCCCCTGATCATCAAATCCCAAGCCATTGGGCGACCGGAATCCGGAAGCAAAGGGCAACAGTTCTCCTTCAGGAGTCAGCATCATAATCCATCCCCTATAGGGAACCGCGGAATAAAGTCCTTTTTCGGTCAGGCCGTCGTCATTGATTTCCCCCCGCAGCTCTTCCATCATGACCCCTCCGTTGGAAGTGGAATTGAGCCCGATATAAAGATTGCCGGACTTATCTTCGACGGGCCCATAAGTGAATTCATGGTAGTTGCCTCCGAGTCCAAAATCATCCGTGACGGTCTCGTATACATCAGCTTCCCCATCCAGGTCCGTATCTTTGAGCCTGGTCAATTCAGGATACTGCATCACCAGTACTTCCGATTCGGAGCGGACCAACAAGCCCAGGGGCAAATGTAGGCCCCGTGCAAATATGGACCATTCATCATTTTCATGATCATATTTCATCACCTCTCCTCTTCGAAAAGCGGCTATCAGCTTCCCCGATGGCAAAAACGCCAATGCGCCCACTTCTCCGCTCAAGCCGGGAGGCATGGCGATGGAATCAACGATATAAGAGGTATCCGGTAAAGGGACAGATTCTTCTGCTGTCTTGTCCGCACATCCAATTTGGATAAGAAAAACCTGGGAAATGACCAACCACTTTAGAATCCGCATATGAATTGTTTTTGCTACCATGACATTTCGACTTCAAATTCCAACGGACTGCTTTGCTTGATTTCCAGCTCTTTTCCGGTCCAGGTGCCAAGGCTGGATTTTAGGTTTACTTTGTCGGGGGACTGGGTGTTAAGTTTTACTTTGTCCGCTCCGGAACCTATCCGAAACCGCCTTCTTATACCATCCTGGCCGGGCAAAGGACGGATCAGTTCGTAAATGTCAATGCCGTTGATCGTATAATAAAATTCCGGATAGCCACCCTCCACCAGCCTATAGCCCCGGTATGCCACATCCTGGTTTTCAAATCCCAGATCCAGGGGAAACTGGTTTTCCCGGTATACAATTTCTCCCAATACTTTCGCACGGGCGTCACCTTTAATAGACCAGGGCTCTGAAATATCCAGGAAATCATCTTCCCAAACATACCGCAACCGGCACAGGCCGGCATCCCAGCAATAAAAGACCGAATCATCCAGATTAACCGCTATGGAGGCAGGACCGGATTCCGGCATAAAAATACGATACCAGTAGGGAGGGACCAGCTCGTACGGATGCCAGACCTCTTCCTCCTTGTGGTGTGCATGGTCCTCAGCGTTCGGACCAGCCCCTAGGGAGGCGCTGCGTCGTTGCTCGGGAATGTTAACATCCTCCTTTATATCCGGCAAATCCCCCCTGGTGACATACATGGCGCCAAACATAATCGTTCCGTGACCCGGGTAGGTGCATACATAGGGATATATCCCTTCTGATGAAGGTACTTTAATTTCTAGCGTTGCCTCCTCCCCGGGAGCAAGTACCCTGGTGCTCCACAATACATCGTCGGTTTTGGGAATGAATTCAAGCTGTGGCCCAAGCTCTGCCAGATTTAATGCAGCTTCCACCACCGATTCCCGTTTCCCGGGTTTTGTAATCAACATATTATGAAACATGTCGTCCGCATTGGACAGAATGATCCGTATCCGCTCTCCGGGTTCTGCCTTGAACCTGACCTTGTCAAACTGCAGTCCACCTACCGCCTTGATGTGGATTTCCCTGATCTGGGCCACACCGGGTGAGGGAAGAAGCGTCGACAGGAACAGTAGCGGGATTAAAAAAATAACAATCCCGCTTGGCCACGCACGGCGGCCAACACATTTTTTCATATAACTTCTCCTTTTAATAAAATCAGTTTTTCTGCCATTGGCTAATTTTAGTTCCCCGCAAATTGGTCGAGCAAGACTACAAGCCTTTTTTAACGTGATTCCCGGCCGGGGCCGTTGCAGGTTCACGGTGGATAATGCCGCATAGCCTGCCTGTTATCAACAGCCTGCTCACAAAGTTGTCATAATATTTGCTTTGTTCAAACACAATTTCCGGAACTCCTCCGATTCCTTGTAGCTGTGGTCATTTCCAGGCAATCAATGGAAAACTATGGCCAGTCCAGTTGCTTTCTCAAAAAATCAAAGGTGCCGGCATTCCGCATCGCATGCCCTCCGTTGAAATATTCAATGGCAGATTTTGATCCTTTGTTGTAAAGATTGTACAGGTAGTTGACTTTTCCGTATTCGTACCCCACCCATTCATCAGTATGGACCCGGTCAAAATGCCCTCTTTCCACCATAAAGGCCCGCGGGAAGATCAAATAAGCCAATTCAGCATAGCTGAAGGTATTGCCCATATTGAAATAGGGCATCTCCCATTCCCGTGTATTCATAAATGAGGAAGGAAAATGGACATCGGCCACCTTGCGGGTCCATTGTCCAAAATCACCCGAACATATCGCCACGGCGTACCGCTCCGATACGGCGGGTACACGGATGGCCACTTCCCCCCCATAACTCAAACCATACAGACCTATGCGCTCTTCATCCACAAAAGGTAGCGTGCCCAGCCAGTCCAGTATCCCCTCATGTTGCGCAATAATAAATGAAAACAACGTCTTTTTAACAGTATTCGCTTTTCTGTCCAGCCAACGATACCTGTCCTCACCCTGA
>DATGOS010000539.1:0-5743 GCA_035305725.1 Cyclobacteriaceae bacterium | reverse complement strand
ACTTCTGGAGCAGGCCAATGAAATTCTGGGTTTTAACATCACGGACATCATGTTTGAAGGTACGGAGGACGAGCTCAAACAAACCCGGGTGACCCAGCCAGCGATATTTTTACATTCGGTCGTTCTTGCCAAAACCCTTCCCAGCTTTATGCCGGACATGGTTGCCGGACATTCTTTGGGTGAATTTTCGGCCCTGGTGGCCAACGGGGTGCTTACTTTTGAAGATGGCCTGCATCTGGTATACCAGCGGGCGATGGCCATGCAGGAAGCCTGCGAAATCAACCCTTCCTCCATGGCCGCGATTTTAGGTCTGGAGGATGCTCAGGTAGAGGAAATATGTGCGTCCATTCAGGACGAAATTGTGGTTCCTGCCAACTATAACTGTCCAGGACAGGTGGTGATTTCCGGTACTGTAAAAGGAATTGAGACGGCTTGTGAAAAGATGAAAGCAGCCGGTGCCAAAAGGGCCCTGCCATTGGCTGTTGGAGGAGCATTTCATTCTCCCTTAATGGAGCCTGCCGCCGAAAAACTTGAAACCGCCATCAATGCCGTTGTTTTTCATGATCCCGTTTGCCCCATTTACCAAAATGTAAACGCCTCGGGAGTAACTGACCTGGAACTGATCAAAACCAATCTCATTGCCCAACTTACCGCCCCTGTCCGATGGAGCCAGTCGGTCCAGCACATGATCGGGGATGGCGCCTCCCAGTTTTTGGAGTGCGGACCCGGAAAGGTACTCCAGGGCTTGGTAAAGAAAATCAACAGAGAGGTACAGGTGGGGAGCGTGCAATCCGGTGAATGAATTATGAATGATGAATGATGAATTATAAATGATGAATTATGAATTATAAGCGATGAATTCTGTCCCGTCCTGATTTTAAAGACACTTTTTCTTGTCCTTACACATTTAGGGATTTTTTGATAATATCTTTCAGGTAATCCGACCGCTGGAGTCATTAACTGCTGTACGAAGTCTAAGACTTCGTACAACCCCGTTACCAATCTCCGAACCGTGGCCGTCGACTGTCGGATCTTTCTCACGTCCCAATACTCAATACTCAGTACTCCATCTCCTTATTCTGGCAGAAAATTGCTGAGGATAAAGGAAGTGGCATGATCAATGTATAAAGTTTCTACGGGTTCCCACAGAACCCGCCGCAACCGCCTGTGCGGTTTCTCGGAAAAACCACGGGAATTAATATTATGAATGTCCACACTAAACCCGACTCCTATGATGAAATACAACTACTTTGCAACAGGAATTCTTTTACTTCTGTTCACAGTAAGCTTGCAGGCATTTGCCCAGACCACTCAGGTCCAGGGGCAGATATTTGATGAAAACGGAGATCCCATTCCCGGCGCCTCCGTTCTGGTAAAAGGCACTACCATAGGTACCGCGGCTGATTTAAACGGCGTCTATAGCCTTGACGTCCCGGAAAACAGCACGCTGGTGTTTTCCTTTATTGGCTATAACTCCAAAGAAGTAGCAGTTGGCAATCAAACCAATATTGATATTTCACTCGTTCCTTCGGTATCTGACCTGGAGGAAGTGGTCGTGGTAGGCTACGGCACCCAGAGAAGGAGTGACCTGACGGGATCCGTTTCCTCCGTAAGTTCAGAAGAGCTTACCGCCTATCCGTCCATCAGCGCGGTACAGTCCCTTCAGGGCAGGGCCGCTGGCGTAAATATTCAGTCAAACAACGGTGCCCCGGGGGCTGCCCTTAAGGTTCGGATCAGGGGCGGAACGTCCATTAACGCCAGCAGTGACCCCATCTTTGTCGTTGACGGATTTGTGGGTGCGGCCATGCCTCCTCCTGAAGACATTGCTTCGGTGGAAGTTTTAAAGGACGCTTCTGCCACGGCAATTTATGGATCAAGGGGTGCCAACGGAGTTATTATGATCACCACGAAACGCGGGAGTTCTGGTCAGGCGCAAATCGAGCTGAACACCTCCTATTCGATGCAGAATGAGATCAACCGACTTGATTTGCTGAACGCGGAGCAGTTTACGGACTATATGTCAGAAGCAAGAAGCAATTTTGTGCCGGCGGGGGAAAATACAGACTGGCAGGACCAGATATTCCGCACAGGTGCCATTCAAAACTACCAGCTATCCATCTCCGGAGGCAACGAGCATGTGAATTATTATCTCTCCGGTTCCTATTTTGACCAAAAGGGCGTCATCATCAACTCCAACTATAACCGGTTTTCCGTTACCAGCAACATTGATGTCGAAGCCTCAGAAAAACTTAATTTTGGCTTGAACCTGTTTGCCCAACGGAGCGCCAGTGACGGTGTCCGCACCCAGGAAGGCTCAGGCGGCCTGACGCCCGGCGTAGTGGCATCCGCTTTCAAATTTGAGCCCGATCAGGGGATATATAATCCTGACGGCACTTTTACCACGGCACGGATGAATGACCCCCATGACAACCCTTACGCGGTGGCCACACAACTGGGCAATGAGGATCTTAATGACCGGTTTCAGGCCAATTTCTTTGCGGAGTATGACATCTTGGACAACCTGACGTTTCGGACGACATTCGGAGGTACCACCAACAACGGCAGAACGGGTCTCCATTCCCCCACCACCGTCACCGAAGGCAGGAATGTAGGTGGAGATGCCACCATTGAGGCGGATAAGACCACTTTGCTGCTGAACGAAAACTACCTCACCTATAACCAAACCTTTGGGCAGGACCACGACTTTACGGCGATGGGAGGATATTCAATCCAAACCTCCTCCGATGAAAGCTGGGAAGCCCGGGGCCAGTCCTTTGTAACGGATGCGTTTTCCTTCTGGAACCTGGGAGGCGCCTCGGTATGGCAGTCGCCACAGTCGAATTTAACCGAATGGCAAATTTCATCCTTTTATGGCCGGTTAAACTACTCTTATCAGGGCCGCTACCTGTTCACCTTCAATGCCCGGTATGACGGCTCATCAAATTTCAGCCGAAACCACAAATGGGCGTTTTTCCCTTCCGGAGCCATCGCATGGAACATGAAGGAGGAAGGTTTTCTGGAAACCGTGGATCCGGTTAGCTTTTGGAAATGGAGGGTAAGCTATGGGAAAACAGGAAACCAGGCCATTTCCCCGTACCAGACCCTGGCGAGATTTTCGACGGTATTTGCGGTCATCAACGGCTTAAAGGTAAATGCGGTGCGGCCCACCACTGTAGCGAACAACGACCTCACCTGGGAGTCAACCACCCAGCTTAATATCGGTACCGACATCGGACTTTGGGAGGACCGGGTTACGCTTTCCATGGAGTACTACCGAATGGTAACCTCGGGCCTTTTGTTTGAGGTGCAGCTTCCACAGTATTCAGGTTATACTACCCAGCTAAAAAATATTGGGGAAGTGGAGAATAAAGGCTTTGAATTCACCATTAATTCAAGAAACCTCACCGGGGCTTTTTCCTGGGATATGGATATCAATATTTCGACCAACCGAAACAAAATCCTTTCCCTTCCGGACGGCAATGACATCCAGTACGGATCAGGACCGGGACATATGGTAGGCCTGGGAAGCACACAAATCCTGCGGGAAGGGTATCCCGTAGGAAGTTTCTTCGGATGGATTTATGATGGCGTATACCAGGAAGGGGATAATTTTATTCCCGGCGGCGGTTTTGAGCAAATACCGGGAGGAGAAAAATTCAGGGATATAGACGGGGTAAGGTCCGAGACAGGAGAACTTACCGGTCAGCCGGACAATCAGTTAAACAGCGACGACAGGACCATAATCGGCAATCCCCATCCTGATTTTACCTGGGGTTGGAACAATGATTTCCGGTGGAGAAACTTTGACCTGAGCATTTTCTTTCAAGGCTCTCAGGGGAATGATATCCTCAGTTATACCTTGATGGAGCTGGACTTACTGGCCGGTATCAACAATGCCACAACCAATGCCCTGAACCGCTGGACTCCTACCAATACCAATACGGATGTGCCAAGAGCAGTCACAGGCAGAACCCGGCGCGTATCCACACGGTGGATCTTTGATGGCAGCTACGCCAGGCTTAAGAATTTATCATTGGGTTACAACCTGCCCGCTACGGCTTTGGAAAGACTGAAAATACAGCGCTTCAGGATTTATGTAAGTGCCCAAAATATCCTGACAATTACCGGGTATGAGGGCTACGATCCGGAAGTCAACTACCAGTCTTCGGGATCTACCAACGGAAACCGTAACCTCGGCTTAGACTATGGAAGTTATCCCAACGCCAAGTCATATACTTTGGGGCTGAACATTGGATTTTAACCATAAATAAGGCAAACCGACATGAAAAATATATTTAACAAATTAGTTTTGGTCATCCTTGTCGCGGTAATGAGCTGTGCGGATCTGGAGGAAAAGCCGGTGGGTCTTTTGGCACCTGAAGCCTTGTTCAGTACGCCCAGGGATGTGGAGATCGCAATTTTTGGCGCCTATGGATGGATTGCTTCTGAAAGGCTTTACGGAAGACAATTTGTCTCCGCGCTGATGTTGCGGAGTGACATGGTGGATATCGGGGATCGGGGAACACCTGCCGAAAGGCAGCAGGTCAACGACTTCAACATGGATGACAACAACGGCATGGTGAGGATATTTTGGCCTTACTGGTATCAGGTGATCGGGGCGGCCAATGCGGCAATTTCCGGAGCCGAAGGAATGCAAACAGCCGCAGCCGAACTCAACCCCCTGATTGCGGAGGCAAGGTTTATCCGGGCTTTCAGCTATTATCACCTGGTCAGGGTTTTTGGAGACATCCCCTATATTGATTACTTTATTGAGAACCCTGAATCCGTCCAAAACCTGTCCAAGACTCCGGCGGAGGAGGTTTATCAGGGAATCATCGAGGACCTTGAATTTGCCAAGGAGTGGCTGCCAGAAATGCAGCCTTCGGGTGTAAGGTCAAGACCTTCCAAAGGCACCGCTGCCTCCTATCTTGCTTCCGTGTCACTGACCCTGGAGGATTATCAGCGTGCTTATGAAGAAGCAAAATGGGTGATCGACAACGCAGGAAGGTTTGGATACGAGCTGGAACAAGACTATCAGGATCTTTACAGGGCAGAAATTGCGGACAACCTGAAGGAAACCATTTTCACCCTTGATTTTCTCGGCCAGCAAAACGGTAGCGGCGGAGCCAACGACGATATCATGGCGGCAATGACCGGGATCAGGGGCGCGGATGAACTTGGATGGAGCGTTACCGTACCCTCCATGGCCGTGTACAATACCTGGGACGACCGGGATTACCGCAAGCATGTGGCTTTTGCGGATTCCTCCCTGATCGATGGGGTGATGCAGCCATATACGGTTTTTCAGAACACCCAAAGACCCCATATTGCGAAGTACAGGAGGTTTCCCGGAAGTTCAAATGCCGAAGGGAGATATTCCGACCATAACTATATCGCGTTCCGGTACGCGGAAGTATTGCTGACTGCCGCGGAGGCCCTGGCTGAAATTAAGGGAGGCCCGGATGCCGAGGCGGTAGGCTACGTCAACGAGGTGCGGGCCCGGGCAAGGCATGGGGGCGATTTTCCCGCTGACGTGCCGATGGGTCTGGATCAGGCGCAATTTATCGATTTGGTGCTTGAAGAGCGCCGGCTGGAGCTGTCTTTTGAATTTAAACGCTGGTATGATATCAAGAGATTGCAGATCGGGGAAGAAGCGTTCGGCCCCGATGGCCTTGAACCACAACCGAATTTCGATCCGGCCAGGGATTATCTGTTTCCGCTGCCCGGAGATGAACTGGCCAGG
>DATGOS010000538.1:0-2126 GCA_035305725.1 Cyclobacteriaceae bacterium | reverse complement strand
AGAACGAAAAAAGTAATCCGCCTGGGAAAAATTGTTCGAATGGGCCGTCAAGGAAATGTTCTGGTGGCTTTTTTTCCAGCGCTGACACTTTCTTGGCTTTTATTCAATTTTTTTTTATCTATGTGGGATATACGCCATATTTAAGGAATTATGCACGAAGATTTTTTTCCATGGACAAATTCCTGAGCTGCGATTGGGGCACCTCCTCTTTTCGGCTTCGGCTGGTGGAGGCGGAGACCTTGAAGGTCCTTGAAGAACGGAAGTCGGAGCAGGGAATTGCCGCTACCCACCGGCTTTGGCAGCAAACGCACAGTCAGGATCCCAAAAAAAAGCTGAAATTTTATCTGGACCGGGTCCGGGAACATATTACCGCTTTGGGAAAGTCCTATTCCGGTCTGAAGGGTATACCACTGATGTTTTCAGGCATGGCCTCCTCCTCCATTGGGATGATGAACCTTCCCTATGGGACCGTTCCTTTTCACACTGACGGGAGGGACATCCATACGGCATTTTTTCGGGAACTGGAGGACTGGGACAATCCGCTGCTTCTGATTTCCGGCATCCAAACCGACAGGGATGTCATGAGGGGAGAAGAAACAGAGCTTGTGGGACTGGTCAGCGAAATGGAGGAAGACGATCAGGATGGCATCTATGTTTTTCCCGGTACCCATTCTAAACATATAAAAGTTGAAAGCCGAAAAGTTACCGGATTCCGGACGTATATGACAGGGGAGTTTTTTGAACTTTTGTCAAAAAAAAGCATACTGGCAAGCAGCGTTGAAGAAAACACGGAGTTTCAATTACCCAAAAACAGGGAAATTTTCGAACAGGCGGTACGGCAGGGGGCCGAGTCCAACCTGTTGCACGCCAGTTTTGGGGTGCGCACCAACGAATTGTTTGGGAAAGCAGATAAAAAGGAAAACCTGCACTATTTAAGCGGTTTGTTGATTGGCGCAGAGTTAAAGGAACTGGGACAACTGAAATCGGCAAAAATATTCCTATGTTGTAGTTCCAATTTAAAGAGCAGGTATGAAGCGGCATTTTCTTCTCTGGGCATCCACGCCCTGAAGATTTTTCCGGCTGCATGGGTAGACCGGGCGGTGGTGAGGGGGCAGATTCAAATTTATCATCAGGCACAAAAGTCATGAACCAGACATTCTCACGCTCAATGTTTGACAGGATTCCCATTGTCGGCATTTTGCGCAACTTTCCGGACCAGTATATGGAAGCATTGGCCGAATGCTATGCGCAGTCGGGACTTACGACCTTGGAGATCACCATGAATTCTCCGGGTGCTGCCAAGACCATTTCTTTCCTGGTAAACAAAATGGATGGGCAGTTGAACATTGGCGCCGGTACCGTATGCAGTTTACAGGATCTGGAGCAGGCCCTGGACGCGGGGGCCCAGTTTGTCGTCACCCCGATTACGGATGAGGAGGTGATTTCTGCTTGTGTAGAACGTGATATTCCTATTTTTCCCGGTGCCTATACGCCTACCGAAATTTATAAAGCCTGGTCCCTAGGCGCCAGTATGGTTAAGGTATTTCCGGCGAGCAAATTAGGTCCGGATTACATAAAAGAAGTCCTTGCCCCCTTACAACAAATCCACCTGATGCCTACAGGGGGAGTAGGATTGGAGAATATGGAGGCATTTTATAAGGCCGGGGCAAAAGGGTTTGGCATAGGCAGCCAGTTAATTCCAAGGCACTTGGTGGAAAACCGCGCCTGGAAAGCATTAAGTGATCATTTTGCTGATTTTGTAAACAAATACAAAGGTTTTTAATGAAAATAATCAACTACGAGCTTTTTCAGGTGCCGCCGCGCTGGTTGTTTTTAAAGATAGAAACTGATGAAGGGATCACAGGTTGGGGTGAACCAGTCATTGAGGGAAAGGCCGCCACCGTTAAGACAGCGGTTCAGGAACTGATGGAGGGTCTGATGGGGAGGGATCCGAGGAATATTGAGGATCATTGGAATGTCATGTACCGGGGAGGGTTTTACCGCGGCGGGCCGATTTTAATGAGTGCCATAGCAGGAGTCGACCAGGCCCTGTGGGACATCAAAGGAAAATTTTACAATACGCCGGTACACCAGTTGCTGGGCGGAAAGGCCCGTGATACGATCAA
>DATGOS010000537.1:0-3883 GCA_035305725.1 Cyclobacteriaceae bacterium | reverse complement strand
CGCGGAAATTCGGGCTGCTGCTGTGCCCAAAGTAAACGCGGACAATCCCCCGGGTGAGTGGAACCGCTTTATTATTACCATGGAAGGCGACAGAGTGACCATCATCCTGAACGATCAACTGGTCATTGATGACGCACAACTTCCCGGCATACCCGAGACAGGGCCCATTGCCCTGCAGGACGACCATGCCGACAACAATACCTTTCAGTTCGCCAACCTTTTTATCAAGGAGCTGGATTGACAGGGTAAGCTTCAAAAAAATATTATCGCTACAATTATTATATAGTAAATGCGCTCCAAAATAAACACCCTGCCCGCCGGAACCGGCTCACGCACAGCCTTAAAACAAACGGCTTGCCTGGTGGTTCTTGTTCTTTCCTTATTTCCCCGGTTGGGATTTTCTTTTCAAGACGAATCTTTGCTTTCCAAAGCGGGAATAAATTTGATCCCTTATCCCCAGGAAGTCGCGCTCAATGGCGATAACTTTGTTTTCAAAGGCAATATTACCATTATCGTGGATGAGGATGCAAGTGAGCCTGACAGGTTCGCGGCCGCTCATTTGACCGAAAACCTGCTGGAGGATTTTGATGTGAAGGCTAATACGGCTGAATCTCCTTCCGGATTATCCATAAGACTTACCCGGAAAGGTGCCGGTACCCATGTGCCCGCGCAAGGATATCGCCTGGTCGCTTCAGGAAGGGCCATCACCATAGAAGCTCAGGATGAACCGGGGCTATTCTATGGAGTCCAAACTTTGCTGCAACTGGTTCAAAAAAGGACTGGTTCCCCTCCTTATGTTCAGGGCATTGAAATTACGGACTGGCCTGACATACCCTCAAGGGCTGTGCACTATGACACCAAGCATCACCAGGATACCAGGGAATACGTAGAAAAATTCATCCGGGATATGGCCATGTACAAGATCAATATGCTGGTATGGGAGTGGGAAGATAAGTTTGCCTATCCCAGCCATCCGGACGTCGGTGCGCCGGGTGCGTTCACCATGGAAGAGATGCAGGAATTCACGCGCTACGCAAAGAAATACCACATTCAACTCGTGCCGCTGGTCCAGGGTTTGGGCCATGTAAGCTTTATTTTGAAATGGCCCCAGTACGCCCATCTGCGGGAAATTCCAGCTTCCAACTGGGAATTCTGCCCTTTATTAGACAGATCCTATGAACTGTTGTTTGACCTTTGGGAAGACGCCATTGAAGCCACGCCCGGATCTGAATTTATACATATCGGTTCGGATGAAACGTATGAACTGGGGCTCTGCCCCCGATGCGCCCCCAAGGCGGAGGAAATAGGCAATAGCGGGCTTTACCACCTGTTTGTGGGCCGTTCAGCTTCCCATCTACAGGACCTGGGCCGGAAAGTGATGGTATGGGAAAGTCCCATGGGCTGGGAAAAAGGAAGGTCTCCGGCAAAAAAAGGAATAGTGCCCCACAAGGGAATTGTACTGACGGAAAGCTATAGCTACCCCGACCCCGGCTTCGGTTTGGTAAAGCAGTCCCAGGAAATGGGGTATCCCGTATACGCTTATGATCCCAACCCCGGCATCGAGCACCTGTTTCTGCCCTACGAGTTCAGACTACGGGACGGTGAAAAAACCATGGGCAGCCTGCAAGACTCCTATGAATTTCTCACCGAAGCTGCCAACGCGCATGTTTTTGACGGAATGATTAATACTTCCTGGGACGATGCCGGGCTTCACAACCAGGTTTGGATGCTGAGTTTTGTGACCTCCGCGGAATATTCCTGGAGCGGCATGAACCCGGGCTTGCAGGAATTTAAAAAGAAATTTTTTGCCAACTATTATGGCCCCGCGGTCAGGGACATGGAGGAGCTGTTTTTGTTGCTCAACGAGGGCTCCTATTATTATATGTCCACCTTTGAACGCAATGTGTGGCACCATGGCGTCATCGGGAAAACACATCTTCCGGATCTGCCGCGGGGCGATGCGTTGGAATACGACCCCTACTGGAACGTGGAATATGCGGAGATGGTGGAGAAATCAGAGGAAATGATTAAAAAGATGGACAGGGCTATTGCGATATGCCAGGCTAACATGAATCCGGAAAATAAGAATGTTTATGATATGGAGGTCTTTTTGTCCATTGCCTCATTGATAAAACATACAGGCCAAACTTACCTGGACCTCTCGGCCCTGGAAAGCGCGATCACCGCGGCCCACCGGCAGCGATTCCTGGATTACGAAGAAACATTTGCCCATCTCGAAAAAGCTGAAGCCATTGTAGCGCAACAACTGGATAGAAGAGAACAGGTGTTCAATGATCTGGTAGCGACCTGGGAAAAGGTAAGGCTTCCCAAAGGGATGTCCACGGAGAACAAAGAATTTTTCCACCGGCAGGACAGGGCGCGTCATTTCGCCAACAGAAAGGCGGATATGAGCTACCTGATCTATGATGAAGAACTCCTGGACCTGCAGGGCTATCTGGAAAAACTCAGGGAATATATGGATGATTTTAAAAAGACATTCTTAACCGGAATTATGAATGATGAATAATGAATGATGAGTTATGAGTTATGAATGATGAATGATGAATGATGAATTAACAACCTACTTCAGGCGCGTAAACTTTAGATACTAATTCAACACCAGTGGATCCTAAACGGTGAAATCACAATATAGAAAGCCAGAAAAAATTTAAAAGTCACACAATGTTTTTCTACTTGTTCCTCGCGGTGTTTTTTTATGGTTTTGCTTTCCCTGACCCACCGAAACGGAAGGTCGTAAAACCTGCCGAAATAGATGAAGTGCTTAACAATCCCGGGATCGGGTTCAACACCTTTCAGCGTTTCAACGGCGATACGCTATTCCCCGGAAGAGGCTGGGTGGAAGGATTTCCCATTGTTTACCAGGACTTTGACAATGACCTCAACAATGAAGACTATCCACAGACAACCATTGCCTATTGGCGGGTGTACTGGAAATTCATTGAACCGGAGGAAAATCAATACCGCTGGGACCTGATTGACCAAGCCCTGGACAGTGCAAGAAGCCGGGGGCAAAAGCTTTTGCTTCGGATAGCTCCATACGGCACAGGGCCGGAACGGGATGTGCCGGAATGGTACCGAAAGATGGTGGGGTCCGGGAAAGACTTTGCCTACAACAATCCCGTAAATAAATGGGTGGTTGATCCGGAAGATCCGCGTTATGTGGAGCATTTCGGCGGCCTGATCAGGGCAATTGGACAAAGGTATGATGGGCATCCCGATATGGAGGGCATAGACCTCTCCATTGTCGGCGCCTGGGGGGAAGGTGCTGGATCAGAACTGCTCACCCAACATACCCGGGAAGGGCTGGTAAATTCCTATACTGACGCTTTCAAAGAAACACCGCTGATCGCTTTGTTAATGGATAAGGAAACCAATGAATATGCGCTGTCCCAGGGGGACAACGTGGGTTGGCGGATCGACTGTATCGGTGATCTGGGATTTTGGGCCGATGAACAGGACGGCTGGACCCACATGTATGATTTTTATCCGCAAAGCATTATCGGGTACGGTGTTCAGGATGCATGGAAAAAGGCCCCTGTCAGCTTCGAGATATGCGGCACTTTCCTCAACTGGAGGGATGTTCAGAAATATGGCGAGGAAGAGGTACGATATATTTTTGACCAGACCCTAAAATGGCACATGTCCTCCTTCAACGCCAAGTCTTCCCGGGTACCTGAAGAATGGAAGCCACTGGTTGATGAATGGCTAAAGAAAATGGGTTATCGCTTTGCGTTAAGAAGGTTTAGCTACCCCGCAGTGGTACAAAAAAACAGAAAACTGGATTTTGAATCCTGGTGGGAAAATAAAGGCGTCGCCCCGCCATATATTCAGTATCCGCTGGCTATAAGGTTAAAAAACGACA
>DATGOS010000536.1:0-2044 GCA_035305725.1 Cyclobacteriaceae bacterium | reverse complement strand
AGTTGATGTTTTAACCCCGCGCGTGCCGAGTCAGAAGTACGATGATTAAGTGCGCGTGGGTTCCATTACAATTCATCACTCATCACCCATCATTCATCATTCAAAGATCATACCCCCCGTCAACGTGCATCACCGTTCCGGTCGTAAAGGAAGAGGCTGGAGAGGCCAAAAACAAAGCCATGGCTGCAATTTCTTTACTTTCGCACATGCGTTTCAGGGACGATCTTTTTATCATTTCCCCCAGAATTTTTTCGTCTGACCAAAAAAGGTTTTCAGAGGAGCTTTCCGTCAAGCCCGGACAGATGAGGTTCACACGGATCCGATAGTTTCCCCATTCTTTGGCAAGCGCCTTGGTCAAAGCGATCAAACTGGATTTGCTTATGGCGCACAAGCCTGTTTTAAGTTCGGGAGCATTGGCATCGGAGGCAACTATATTGACAATGGCGCCGTTGGCGGACTGCCTTAAATAGGGGAAACAAATTTTTGAAAGCTCCAGCGGCGCTTTTACATTTCTGTCCATCAACCTGTTAAAATCCTCCATATCCAGGTCCCTTAAATAGCCGCAAAACGAGCTTCCTCCGGAATTGTTCACCAGGATGTCCAACTGTCCATAATATGCAACGGTCTGTTCCACCAGATCGTCCAACTGTCCGGTATTTGTCGGATCACAAATTAGCCCTAAAACGTCATATCCCCGCGATTTCAGTTTCGCGGTGATTTCAGCCAGGTCTTCAGCCTCATTGCTGCTGATGACTACTTTTCCCCCGGCAGCCGCAAAAAACGCGGCTATATTGTACCCGATGCCCCAGCCTACCCCGGTTACGATGGCAACCTTACCCTGAAGGGAGAAGACTTTGGACAGGTCCATGGACAAATCGTTTGTTTGGCCACCGGTAAGCATATCGGAAATTGCAATGTTTCTCATTCCTCTACAATAAAAAACCCACTTTGCCCCTGCGTATGGTATTGGGGCATAAAGATTCGCGCATCCCATTCGGAAAGAATTTCACCTCCGTCCGAATAAGCCAGTATTTCTCCTTTATTGATTCTTTTGAAATTGTTAAAGCCCGGAACCATCCTAAAAAATTCATCTTCCTGTATCCCGTACCTGTAGGTTACATGATATGTAACGGCTTCCTCATTGCCAAAACGTTTCGCCAGATTTTCCAGATAAAAATCAAGATGGGGAACATCTTCCTTTTTAAGGCAACCACTCTGGATCAACGCCAGCCAAATTACGGCTTCCTGAATTTCGGCGGTGGCATAAGGGCCGTACAGTCCGGTTTTGAAGGTCAGCCCTGTATAGGCTTTGGCCTTCAGGTAAAAGCCCATGTGATCCGTCACAAAATCATCCAGGCCCACTACCTTGGGAAACGGAAATGCTCCCGCGAATTCCAGGTTCTTTCTGTTCCGGTTGACACAGATATAGGGAGACGGAATGGATGGGCAGGTTTTCAGGTCCAGATAAAAACTTGCCGTAGGTTTGTTAAGCTGTGTCTTTTCAAATTCCTCTATCAGATCCACAAACTCGTTGGCCTCGTTATATCCTTGTGTCTCCTCATTGTTGTACAGGCTTTCCAGTGCCTGGGAAAAGGTTTGAGCCTCTTCCAAGTCCAAAAACGCCTTTTTGGGAGAACCGATGTTTCCCGAGAGTCCGACCACTTCCCCCTTGAGTCGGAGATTCTTTTTTTTCAAAATATCCAATACCCTAATTAATGCTTCGACCCCGCTTAATTCTCCCCCGAGCGTGTCTACAGTAACGATTAAAACGGGTCCTTTCCGCCCATTACTGTATTTGGCGATTACCCTGTCGTCCGGCTCCGCTTTCTTGCCAGCGTATTTTTTATTTTCTAATGCTGTTGACATGCTCACCATAAGGCAGGAATCCCCACTGAAGAATTGTTTTCGTTAATGTCCCAAATAGACTTCGCCACCAGCGGGATAAAAGCTCTTGTTACGTTGTTTTTGATTTTTAAATTATTGTTGGTATGGTCACTCCGAAACTCCCGCAACTCCTTCTGCTCAAATTCCTAATTACATCAAG
>DATGOS010000535.1:0-3036 GCA_035305725.1 Cyclobacteriaceae bacterium | reverse complement strand
AATATCAGGCTGGCGTTATCACCCACCGTGACGGAATAGCGTCCTGAAGCATCGGTAATATCCCAGTTGGAGGTGCCTTTCTCAACGACAGAAACGCCTTCGAGAGGCGATCCATTATCTCCTGTGACTGTTCCTTCCACGCTAGTCTGGGCAAAGACACTGCCCAGCGGGAAGAGAAATAAAAGAAAAACGGTAATTAAACGATTCATCATGTATGTGATTAGTGTAAATATTGATAGCTTATTTATTGTAGGAAAATGACCGCCGCATTGTTCTTTCGGGAAGATGAGACTGCTATGCGTCGATTCTTGTCGCCATAGAGAGCGAAACCTTCCGGTTCATCCGCACGGTAGATGACTTGTGAAATATTTAATGGTTTTCATCTCTAAGGATCCAAAGGCTCATCTGCATCAATCTGCAAAGCAGTAACCAGGGGATAGAATTCGGCTGTGGTAGCCGAAAGGCGTTTGCCATTCCGGTAGGGACTATATCCCAATTCCCTGATGCAACGTTCCTGCATGGTCTCCGCATAGATATATTTACTTTGGGCTGGGGTGGTCACCGTTATGGAAGGGCGGTCCATAGGAAAGCCATAGCGGTACATAATCCTTGCGGTGTTACGCATATTGGTAGTGGTATGGCGGGCGTGGGGATCCACCAAAATGGCCGATTCAGGAACTCCGAGAGACATAAGATAGCGTTTCATTTCTATGGCTTCATTATACCGGACCTTGTAAGGATGCACATTGCCTCCGGAAACCAATATAAAGGGAGCCAGTCCGTCCTGATACGCTTTGAGAGCAAGGCGGCAGCGCAACACCCCGCCGGCGCTAATATTATCAAGGTAATTGTCCGTGCCTGCGCCAGGAATCAAAATCAGCGGATAGGGATAATCTTCCCAGTCGGTATTCATGGCGCGCAGGTAGCCTTCTTTGTTTTCCGTGTGTTGCATAGGTTCAAAATCCCCGGCACGTTCCATCCGGGCCATGGCCAATGCATCCATTGCATAAGTTAAAGGAGCGGCAAAAAACAGTCGGGACTGGGCAGTATTGACATGGACCAGTTCATTCAAGGCGTGGATATTGGCCGCATAACTCGCGGAGGGCACTTTCATTCCCAGCGAATCAATGTTCGGGTAGTTGGGTTTTTCCCCCCGGACATAAACCGCTATAATGTGATTCACGGTCTGCGCATCCTGTTTCCATGCATTGGCCAGCCATGTCTCAGGAAGTGGTGCCTCCTGTAGCTGATACATGCCGGAGGGGATCAGATGGTTTTCGACGACACTTTGTAATACTGGATTGGTGCGGGTCAGTTCCTGCAAGCGTTTGGCAACTTCCGTCACTTCATCAGGGCTGAAAGGGAGGTTCTCTGAAAAACAAAGGGGATCCCCCTTGCAGTTTTCCAGTGAGGCGCATAATTGTGCTGTTTTGCGTTTGGCAACTTCAAGGAGCAGGGGATCCGATTCCAACATTTCCCTTACCTCCGGTAAGGACTGGAACAAGGTCAACAGATAAACATTTTTGGATTGGGTGTAGGAAGCACCATCCACCGTTTGATACTCTTGACGGGGTTGATTCTGGGCTTTCATGGCCGTACTACTGAAAGCCAACAACAAGAAGTATATCATGATTTTCATGCCACAAAAGAAGGAAATCCTAGGCTTAATAGGGGGGAAAGGAGATTATGTATATGTTATATAAATGTTTCCTAAAAATCATTCAACCCACAAATATTTTTGCTCAGGAAATTTAACCCATAAGAAAGGCTTATTTTCATCCATGGCGTTGAGCCTTGCTGTAGGCCCCCGGGACAGGATAGTCGAAAATCGGGTAGTGGGTCGGAAATTCCGCGGATACAAAAGACGGGCCGGATTCCAATCTTGGAGATGAAAAGGAAATATGCCGTTTTTTACTTGGTGGCTTTATATTTCAGTGCTAAGGGAATACGCCTAATACACGAAAACCGTAAGTACGGTTTAAAAAATCGAATTGATTATTTTATTTGGCATTCTTAGCCTCGGAAAAATAAATATCTATATTTGTTAATATTGCCCAAACTGACAAAATAACGCAAAATATTTTTTTTTTTGAGACGACTGAGAAAATTCAGGCGATTCACCAAAAAATGGTGATTCTCAATTGCAAGTAACGCCAGTTCTCCATCGCCCCAACAAGTTCGACAACAGGAAAATTTTGTCTGCCCCAAAGTGCACATTGCGGACTCGCTTTTTTATCCGAAGACGTTGCGAGGCCTGAATTTCGACATTTCTCAGCTAACCCAAATTAGGACATAAAAAAAAAGCGGCGCCTACTATAAGCATTCGTTAATATAATACAGTATAATAATTTTGACCCAAAAACAATTTGCAATATTAAATTTTGACTGTAGTGAATAACTTCGTATTTTTGAAGAAATAACAGGATTATGAAACAACACCTAAATCAATTCCTAATCGAGATTAAAAATAATTCGGCCTCCACTGGAACTCCAATCCATGACGGCAATTATAGATTGGTGGAGGAGCTTCGGTTGTGCAAATTTAATTTGATCACTGTTCGGGGAAGAAGAATATTCCTGTCCGAGATGGCGGAGAGAAATTTCGATCATATCTTAAAGTTCAAGGGAGAACCATCTGAATACCCCCCACCATTTGCTGAGGTTATGCTAAAAAGCCATCCGCAGGCGCTAAGCACGATTGATGATTTGAAAAAAGCATGGGGTGTGAATTGGGTAAAGACAGTTGTAGGAGTTGTTCTAGTTGCGCTGTTAGTCTATTTTGGGTCATAACAAAAATTTCAAAAATGCGGTTTCCAAGAGAACAAGCAGCAATTCCCTCAACTTAAAAGTTGACCACTAAGGACAACTATATTGTCTTTTCACACCCGTTATAGCTATGAAAAAATCATTCCTTCTACCTGTCTTACTCATTCTCATTTGGAGCAGCCAAACATTTGCTCAAACTGCACCCCCATACGTAATTGCCGACAGCAAAGTACCTGTAAGAGAGTCCCTAAAGGAATTTAAGGTAAACGG
>DATGOS010000534.1:0-2568 GCA_035305725.1 Cyclobacteriaceae bacterium | reverse complement strand
TTCCCGACAGGGCTACCATCGCCAACATGTCGCCCGAGTTTGGTTGTACCGTGACATACTTTCCGATCGATGACCGTACTTTAGATTATATGAGGAGAACCAATCGGAAGGAAGACCAAATCCAGTTGGTGGAGGATTATGCCAAAGCAAATATGCTTTGGAGAAAGGACGAGCATAAAATCAGCTATACCAATGTGCTGGAATTGGATCTTGATACCGTAGAGCCTACTGTTTCCGGGCCTAAACGTCCTCAGGATAAAATCCTGGTCAAGGACTTTAAGCCAAAATTTGAAGAATTGCTCAAGGAGTTTCATGGCAGGGATTATATACCTATCGACAGAAGGGCAAAAAGCCGCTGGTTTGGTGAGGGAGGAAGCAACTACTCGCTGGGGGTGACTGAGGTCGCTCCGCCGCCTGAGCCTGAAAAAAAACAGAATGGCTTGAAAACCGTTGAGGTGCAACTGAACAATGAACGGTATCAACTTCATGACGGGTCCATCGTCATCGCAGCCATAACCTCCTGTACCAACACGTCTAATCCCAGTGTGATGATTGGAGCGGGATTGGTGGCCCGAAAAGCCAGGGAAAGGGGTCTGGATGTGAAACCCTGGGTAAAAACCTCATTGGCTCCCGGCTCGAAGGTAGTGACGGATTATCTTCAGAATGCGGGACTTTTGGAGGATCTGGAAGCATTGAGATTTCACGTGGTGGGCTATGGATGTACCTCCTGCATCGGCAATTCAGGTCCACTGCCTCCGCATATCGCCAAAGCGGTGGATGACAACGAATTGGTAGTGGCATCGGTACTGTCCGGAAACAGGAATTTTGAAGCCCGCATCCATCCCCAGGTAAAAATGAACTACCTGATGTCACCGCTGCTGGTGGTGGCTTACGCCCTGGCAGGAAGGGTAGACCTGGATCTATACAATGAGCCGTTGGGATTTGACCCCAACCTTGAGCCGGTGTTTTTGAAGGATATCTGGCCCTCCAACGATGAGATTTTTGAGGTGATGAGCAAAGTGCTTTCCCCGGATGACTACAAGAAAAATTACGGGGAAATTTTTGAAGGAAACGAACAGTGGCAATTGCTTGAAACCCCTGAGGACAAGGTGTACCAATGGTCTGATGAATCCACTTATATTAAGGAAGCACCGTTTTTCAAGGGGATTTCGGAGCAAGTGAGGGATCCTTTGGATATCATCAGTGCCAAGGTACTGCTAAAACTTGGCGACTCCATCACTACGGATCATATATCCCCTGCCGGTTCTTTTTCCAAGAATTCTCCTGCGGGACAGTATCTCTCGGAAAAAGGGGTGGAAAGCAGGCAGTTCAATTCCTACGGGTCCAGGAGAGGAAATGACGAAGTCATGGTGCGTGGCACCTTTGCCAACGTCAGGATCAAGAATGAGCTTGCCAGCCGGGAGGGAGGATACACCACCTACCTGCCCACTGGAGAAGAAATGACAGTCTTTGATGCCTCCAACTTGTACCAAAACGCGGGAACACCGCTGGTGGTACTGGCCGGCAAAGAATACGGAAGCGGATCTTCAAGGGACTGGGCAGCAAAAGGGACGACCCTCTTAGGGGTCAAGGCGGTGCTGGCGGAAAGTTATGAAAGGATACACCGAAGCAACCTGGTGGGTATGGGTGTATTGCCTTTGCAGTACCTGAACGGAGAAAGCGCGGAAAGCCTTGGATTGACCGGGAGGGAAACCATCAGTATCAAAGGCATTTCCGATGGATTGTTCCCATTGAAAAAGCTGCAGGCTGAGGCAGTGAAAGAAGATGGACAAGTGGTGGAATTCGAGGTTTTATCACGTATGGACTCCGCCATTGAAGTCGAATATTACCGGCACGGCGGTATCTTAAATTACGTCCTGCGGCAGTTTCTGAAACAGGATTAATACAATCACTTTCTATTCTGACAAATGACCCGGGTTAAAATCCGGGTCATATTTTTTCAGAAATTCATCCTTTAAGTGGGGCCTGAATTTATACAAGTTTCTCCACCTGAATATCTTTGTTGCTTTTATACACATTCCACAGGTCGTATTTGTTTTGTAGTTCAAGCCAAAACTCAGGGCTTGTACCAAAAGCTTTCGCCAACCGGATGGCCATCAGAGGACTTACGCCTGCATGTCCGTTGATGATTCCCGAAAGGTTTTTTCTGGCAATACCCATAGCTTCCGATGCTCTGGTAATGGTGAGTTCCATGGGGTTAAGGTATTTTTTGCTAAGTACCTCACCTGGATGCGGGGGTTTGTTCATTTTTTCTGGATTTTTGTTTAAGGATAAATTATCGTTTATAATAAAAATTAGTTTAAAGAGCTATAACAACACAAATCCGCGCTGCGCATCAATACTACTTCCAAGGTTCCGGCAAAATTAAGTTTTTCCATTTAAATATCTTATAAATAGCCTTATTACTTATGAGAAGCAAGTGTTTTGTCTTATGAACAACAGAAATCTCCGGTATAATTACAGCTTTGCCCAACGAGGTGGCATCAATTTGGGTTTTATGGCATCAGTTAAAATTCCTATTTTTGAGGAATCCTTTAAACCCCTATA
>DATGOS010000533.1:0-6689 GCA_035305725.1 Cyclobacteriaceae bacterium | reverse complement strand
TATTCCCATTCTGGAAAAGCAAACGGAATTTATTGGGTTGCTGCTGCTTTTTAGGGACATCACGGAAATCAAAAAAAGCCAACATCTGCTGCGGGTGCAATCGGATGAGTTAAAGCACCTGAACGATTTGAAGGACAAGCTTTTTTCTATTATTTCCCATGACCTGAAAGGTCCCATCCAGGGGATTAAAGAAATCATTGATCTGGCCAAAAGAGGCCTGATGACCGCGGATGATTTTCAGGAAATCCTTCCGGACATCTCCAAAAGCGTAGACGGCGTGACCATGTTGATGGAAAACCTGCTGGGCTGGTCCCGAAGCCAGTTGAAAGGGGAGTACATGCACAGGATTAATTTTGATGTGTATAAACTTATCCTGCAGCAGGTTACTCTGATGGAATCCCCGGCGGCTTCAAAGGACATCAAACTGGAGATCCTGGGGGAGGGCCCGCTGATGGTGTTTGCCGACAGAAACATGGTGGAACTTATCATCAGGAATCTGCTTAACAATTCCCTGAAGTTCTGTGAGCCGGGAGACCGGATTCAAATTTCCGGCAATACCGAAAGAGACGGCGTACGGATATCCGTAAAAGACACCGGCTTGGGCATATCCCCAAATAACCTGGAGCGTCTGCGAAAGGGTGATTCATTTTCCACCTTTGGCAGCAACAATGAGACGGGCACCGGGCTGGGGCTGCTTCTCGTCAGGGATTATGTGGAAAAGAACGGAGGCAGCCTGACGATCAACAGTGAGGAAAATGAATGGAGCGAGTTCAGCTTCATGCTTTCCAAAGCCAGTGTAGGCTCAGGGGGTAAAAAGGTGGTTTCATCCCGTTAAGTTTGGAGGTTTCTCCAGCCTGCTACCGTTGCGAATTGGATTTTTGTTGCCAGAAACCGGCAATACTCATATTGCCCTATCCGCCACGGCATTTATACTCGTGCGGGTAACTGTCGCATATACCGCGGCCGTTTTCGTTTGGGACCTCTCTTGTTTTCGGTTCAAAGGGATAATAAAAACGCCATGGTGTCTTTTTGGTCGGCATATTCTTCCAACTTGGGCCGTTGGGCCTGGCCAAAGCCTATACTTCCGGGATACCAGCCGTCTTTGCTTACCATGCACTGGATTTTTTCCGTATGTCTCCCGATGAGTTTCCCCAGGTCTTCAGGATCCGAATAAGTTTCAAAATGCAAAACCGCAATGGGGGAGACCAATGCCTCGGCTTCCTTTAGTAGCAAAAATCCGTTGTCCAAGTGCGGCTCTCCATTCACCAGATAGATGGCCTTGTTGTATTCATAGTTGTTGCGGTATTTGTGGTGGTCCAGTAGGTCCGAACGCAGCCCCATCGCACCCAAAAATTCCTGAAGCTGCGCCCGTTCCCGGACATACAGTTTGGATACGTTTCTGCAGCCCAGCCCGAAATACTGAAAGATATCCCTATACAGGGCTTCCCAGTCCTGGCTTTGTTCGGATCCGTTTAAGATGCCGACGGAGGTTCTGTTTTTTCTGATGATGGAAGGAAATCTGCCAAAGTAATAGTCAAAATACCGGGAAGAATTGTCGCTCCCCGTGGCGATATACGCGTCTTTTCCCCGTAGCATGTCTTCAAAACGGATTTTTCCGGCAAAATCCGGATTGATTTTCACTAATTCCTCCGCCATCCAGGGAATCAACACTTTGTCTGTTGAGCTGAGCTTAATATGGGCCGCGTGCCCGCTTAACAGCACGCACATCATGTCATGAAAACCAACGGCCGGAACGTTTCCTGCCAATAACAGGCCCACGGCTTTTGGAATGCTGTCATCGGGAATGCTGTAGTTCCGCAGCCATGCCCATAAACCGCCTTCGTCCAGAAAGCTGCTTATTGATTCGAGAGCGAACCTGGTTTGTTCAGGCGTGAACCAGTTGTTGTTGTTTTCTACACGGGCCGCCAATTCGGACAAGTCTACATAGTCAAGTGTCTTGATTCGCCTCCCCAATTCCGAAAAAGCGGCAACCCTTTCTTGCAAGCTCATGATTTTATCTGTTTTGCCGTAAAGATATTTAAAGGAAGTCATAAAGTGAACTTTTGGGGTGCAAAGCGGCTCCGGACCAGAATGATCAAGGCACGATGGCCTCTGCCTGACTTCCAACGCACATGAGGGTTAAATAGTTAGTATGACAACATATGTTGTTGTATATTTATCCAATTGCTCCGGGGATTTCCTTGGTAGATTGTCAATTGCTTAGTAATTTTACCATTCAATTAAACAGACAGTAATGGCTATAATGATTACCGATGAATGCATCAACTGTGGTGCATGCGAACCGGAATGTCCCAATACCGCAATATACGAGGGTGGTATTGAATGGACCTGGGGCGGGGGTACAAATTTAAAGGAAGTGACGTTGGCAGACGGAACGGTGGTGGACGGTGACGAAAAGCAGGAGCCCATTTCGGAAGAGTTTTATTATATTGTCTCTGATAAATGTACCGAATGCACCGGGTTTCACGAAGAACCCCAGTGTGCCGCGGTTTGCCCCGTGGATTGTTGTGTAGACGACCCGGACCACCGGGAGACAGAAGAAGAACTGTTGGCAAAAAAGGTATTTATGCACGGAGAATAGGCACAGCGGGGCATCGGCAGTGATTTTTCATGTTATTGGTGATTTTTCTAGCGGCATTAAGTTCTTCCGGCTTCTAAATCCAAAATTTATTGTCGAGGTTTTGAATTTAATTGATGAATTCAATTATCTTGCCGGGAAATTATTCTTATAGGAACCAAAAAATACTGACAGTGGAAGGAAATTATGAAAATGATAGAGAAGAATATTTCTCTAAGAAAGTAAAGGCAGGTAAGAGGACCTATTTTTTTGATGTCAAGGCTACGCGCTCGAATGATTATTACCTGACCATTACGGAGAGCAAAAGGAAGGTTAAGGAGGATGGCTTCCTGTATGAGAAACATAAGATATTCCTTTACAAAGAAGATTTCGGGAAGTTTGTGGAAGCATTGCAGGAAGCTGTGGATCATGTCAAAAATGACCTGATGGCGGATTTCGATTTTACGCAGTTTGAGGCTGAACCGGAAAAGACGGAATCGCAGACAAAATTTGGCGATGATTTGAAGTGGGAGTAATCCCAAGTTGCTGAAGGTGGACTATAGCGCAGGCATTTGAGGAAGACAGCTTCCAAAATACTGTCTGGGCGATGGCTCACCTTTTTTCTTTATTGCCATGCAAAAGCTGATACTGAATGTCCTTTTCTTTTTGGTAATACTTTTTGGCCTGGGATGGTATTTTTCTGACATTACCCTTTATCTGGTTTTTTCCATTGTCATTGCTTCGGCGCTGCGGCCGGTTACCAACAGACTGAACAGTATTCATATCCTGGGGCGGCATTTACCCCGATGGCTGGCCATTTTGATTTCCTTTTTCTTGATTGGGGTGGTTCTTTTTGTCATGGGCCTTCTCTTTATTCCCCTGGTGATCACCCAATTGGAAGTCATTCAGGATCTGGACACGGATTACCTCTACAGCAGGATACAGGTTCCAGTAGAATACATCGAAAACCTTTTGATAAGGTTAAAACTCACGGAAAACCAACCCGGATACCTGATCGCGAACCTGCGGGAAAGCCTGGCCAGGAGTTTCGACGAAATCAACATTGAGGGGTTCTTGAACCTGTTCATCAACACCACCAGTTCCGTTGTCATTGGCATCATGTCTGTGGCTTTTATCACTTTTTTCCTCCTTTTGGAAAACGGCCTGTTGAGAAGGAATTTTCTAAGTTTTATACCCAACAAATATTTTGAAATTTCGGTAGCCACCTTCCATAAGGTGGAACGGCTGCTGTCCAATTATCTTGTGGGCTTGTTGCTGCAGATGACAGCGATTTTCAGCATTGCTTCCTCGGGACTTATGCTCATGAATATGGACTATGCCATTACCATTGCCGTATTTGCCGCGGTAGCCAACCTGATTCCCTATGTGGGACCTATGCTGGGCGCTGCCTTTGGGGTGCTGGTGGGCCTTTCGACCGGCAACTTCGCCGAGACAAACGATATGTATTTCTTTATTTTTAAAGTATTGTCTGTTTTTGCCGTGGTGCAGTTGACGGACAATATTCTTTTGCAGCCACTAATTTTTTCTAAATCCGTAAAAGTACATCCACTTGAGATTTTTGTTGTTATCTTTGCCGCAGCGAAAATTGCGGGCATATTAGGGATGGTGTTTGCCATTCCGCTGTATACCATTTTTAGGGTTTCAATTAAAGAGTTCCATAGGGGATACAGGGAATACCGCATATTTAAAATCAATTAGCGTTAAGAGCAATGGCATTACAGTGTGGGATCGTTGGTTTACCCAACGTAGGGAAATCAACTTTATTCAATTCATTATCGAGCGCCAGGGCAGAGGCGGCAAATTATCCGTTCTGTACCATCGAACCGAATGTGGGGGTGGTTACGGTGCCAGACAAGAGACTCGATATCCTCGAAGAACTTGTAAACCCGAAGCGGGTGCTTCCCACAGTCATTGAATTTGTGGACATTGCCGGCCTGGTCAAAGGCGCGAGTAAGGGAGAAGGACTGGGCAATAAATTTTTGGCCAATATCAGGGAAGTGGATGCCATTGTCCATGTGGTGCGTTGCTTTGAGGATGAAAACGTGGTGCACGTGGCGGGCACCGTAGATCCGGTCTTTGATAAGCAAGTGATAGATGAAGAACTTCAACTCAAAGATCTGGAGTCTTTGGAAAAGCGGATCCAAAAAAGTGAAAAGGCAGCCAAATCAGGAGATCCAAAGGTAAGAAAGGAGGTGGAAATCCTTCAAAGATTCAAAAAGGAACTTCAGGAGGGAAAAAACGCACGGGCAGTGGACGTGGAAAAGGAAGACCTGGAGGTCGTGAGTGACCTTAACCTGCTTACCATAAAACCCGTGTTGTACGTGGCCAACGTGGATGAAGACAGTGTGCGCTCCGGCAACAAATATGTGGATCAGCTACGGGAGCATGTAGCGGGGGAAAATGCGGAGGTGGTGGTACTTTGCGCCGCCCTGGAAGCTCAGATCGCCGAGTTTGAAGATCCGGAGGAAAAACATATGTTTCTTGAGGAATATGGCCTGGAGGAAAGCGGGTTGAACAAATTAATTGGAAGTGCGTATAAATTACTTAATCTGATCACCTATTTTACTGCAGGCGTTCAGGAAGTAAGGGCCTGGACCATCGAAAAAGGATGGAAAGCCCCCGCGGCTGCGGGTGTTATTCATACGGACTTCGAGAAAGGATTTATCAAGGCGGAGGTAATAAAGCTGGCTGATTATATGCAGTATAAGTCTGAGGCAGCATGCCGTGATAATGGTAAAATTGCAATTGAAGGCAAGGATTATGTAGTTCAAGACGGGGACATTATGCATTTTAGATTTAATGTCTGATTTATTCAAAATTTTTATTGTAATTTTGTACCTAATAATTTGCAGTAGATACTGATAGGTCGATTGTTTATATAGTTTAATTATTGTTTAACTTTTCATTTTTAAAGCCGTGAGAATTAGATTAATATTTTCATTAAAGAACAAAGGCGCTTACCTGCCTTTCCATCACCAGTATATATTGGCACAGTTTCTCAAAGGCCTGATCGTAAAAGGTGGACGTGAGGAATTTTTTAATTACAATTACTTTAATTTTTCCGGCCTAAAAGGACAGACCAAAGTGAGCAGGAGCGGTCTGCATTATTACTCAAGTCTGGTGACCCTGGTCATTTCTTCGCCCAATGAAGAGTTTATAGATTACTTGTTGGAACAGGTGTTCAAAACACCAAAAATCGAACTGGGCAATCTGGTAATTTCCCCTGAGTATACGGAGCAGGAAATTGAACCGGACTTGGAAACAGCCAACAAATTTGTGTGTATCTCCCCGCTGGTGCTGCTCAATCCGACTTTTGACGACGAATCAGGCAAGCGGTTTATAAATCCCGATACGGATGAATTTTCCGATTTGCTGTATGAGTCCACCCTGACCCGAATGGAAAAATCCGGTTGGTATACCCAGGAACAAATGGAATCGTTTTACAAGTTTCAGGTTGTCCCGGATATGAACTATGTCAACAAGCTTCGCGACCAGCAGAAAAAGTTTGCGCGGATCTACTCCGTATATGACATGGATGTCAAATATGAAGTCCGTGGATATACCCTTCCGTTTACCCTCTACGCAGCTTCCGAAGTTCAGGACTTTGTGTTCCGTTGTGGTTTGGGAGCCTTTACCCACAAAGGGTTCGGAATGCTGGACCTGGCCAACAACATGCCTAGCCAAAGGACCGAAGCGTACAAGTTTAAGCGGGAAGGTTTCGTGCCTTACAGGTCACAGCAGCAGGAAGACCAGCAGCCGCCATTGAAAGACCCTGACGACGAAACGGGGCCGGCTATATAAGGAATCGTTTAATCCTTCCGACCCCTTCATAGCCTGACGGATTCCCGGATCCCGGAGAGAGATTTTTATAACCTTCTTTTGTTGGGGTTTAATACTGTGTATCCGATCAATTCATCATACCTTGAGCCTATTGCCCTGTAGTAGACGAGAATTTCGTATTCATTTTCGGTTTGAAAGTTCTCGCCTTCAAGTTCTTGTATATCCCATCCCCGGTCCGTCGGAATGCCGTATTGGTAATCATACCAACCCTGCTTCAACAAAAGGGTAGCCTGATACAGTCCTTTCTCTT
>DATGOS010000532.1:0-5933 GCA_035305725.1 Cyclobacteriaceae bacterium | reverse complement strand
TCTCTTCGTCCATCAGTCCCCACGCCCCGTCCCATCAACCACGCCTGAATAAACCCCCCTTCATAGGAAACTCTTTCTATTATGGTCCATCCACTTTGGGAAAGGAACTCGCGGTAATCCGGCAGTCCCTTCCTGGGATTTCGTGTAAATATTCTGAAAAAAAGGATCATGAGGCCGAGCAGGTATCTTTTCTTTTTCACCGGAAAAAAATCCACAAATATCCACCTTGAATTTACATCCGTCCTTTTGTTCACCGCTTGCGCCAAAGCCGCCAGGTCCCGATCTTCCAAAATATCCAATAGATATTGCGTGACCACGATGTTATATTGGTCCAGAGGTATTGGTTCAAAATCCGCCTGGTGTAGAAAAATTATTCTGGATGATGACTCGGTACCCACGCTGCTTCTGGCTTTTTCAATCATGCGCTCAGAGGCTTCCACATATACCAGTTTGCCTGAATCGCCTATCCTTTCCAACATGGCTGGCAGGTTTTCACCGGTGCCTCCTCCCAGATAAAGCACCTTGTACCCCGGTTGGAGCACTTCCAGAAGAGCAAATTTGCTTTCCCGGTAGGATCTCCCCAGCATTCGGGAAAGCCGGTCATAAACAAAAGCTAGCCCGTCATACTGATTCTTCACCGGGACGTATAACATTAATTTTTAACGGAAAGACAAATTGCCCCTGCCTCATGCTTAAGGTGTATTGTCCAGCGGAATCTCCTTTCAACATCCTTGTATCCTGGGCGCCCCATAGTTCTTTCATCACAAGGTTCAGGTCTCTCAATGCCTGGCTACAGTTCCCATAATAGGAGGAGCCGTGCATGGTCGCAAGGGTTTTCGGTCCCAGATCCGCCAACGAATAGAGTAGCTTTGCGGTTTGTGGCGTGTAGGGGGTATAGCTCATTAACGGTCCCTGTTCAAATTCAAGCATGGCACTTTTATGGGAGGTTAAAATGTCTTTATCGGTAATGTCAATGACATTGCCGTTTTGATGAAACAAGTCAGAAGGTAGCAATGTCTTGTTAGTTTCTTCAAACATCACTCCCGCATCCCAGCCATGGGGTAAATGAGGTGTACTGATAAAACGGAATCGATGCCTGCCGGTGATTAACAGATCATTTCCTGCCATTGCATAGGCTGGCCTCAAGGCAAAGTCGCTCATGTTGACAAGGGCTCCCGCTTCACTGCACACGGCCTGGGCATTTGGGGCTACCTGCAGCCATTCATTTAGAGCGCCGCATTCATCCACTTCAAAATGGCTGAATCCTATCCACCTGATCCCGGAAGGAGAAATTAAGGAACTTACGGCTTCCAACAGTATGGGAAAGGTTGACCGTAGCCCGGCATGGTACAACATGGGCTCATCATCCTTAATCAAAAAGTGGTTGAACTGTAAATCCAAATCCCGCAAAAAAATTGAAATGCGGAAAACATCCGGAGCAATCTCTGAAACTTTTATCATCGTGTCATGCGAATTTTTATACCTTTTAATAGCCCCCTGAACTTTTCGTTCCACCGGGCTGTACCGCATATTAACGTTGTTTTCCTTCTTCCAAACTCAAGAAAACCGATACCATTTTTAAAGTACCGTAATCATATTTATCCGGATTTTCCTGCCGGATCATCCCCAGGTCTCCTTCCTTTGAAGTAATCAGTCGGGATATTTCTTCAATCAAGTCTTCGCCCAGGTGCTGATGAATGGATACTTTCCCCGAAGCTATACCTTTTGCCAGGTGACTTTTGATGGTGGATTCGGCCAGTCCCCGTTCTTCTGAAATCTCCTTGATGGTTTTTCCACTTTCGCTGAGCGCATAGGTGATCTCATAAGTTTCCCCTTTGGCGAGTTTAATTTTTGGGGCACCCTTTCCTGTTTTCTTGCGGCCTGATTTTGTCGTGGCAAATTTCGGATTTTCACTGGCGGCCTCCCTGGCTTCTTTCCATATGGTTTCCCGCAGCTTTATAAGAGATTCATTGCGGCTGTCCATTTTTCCGATTACTTCTCCCTTAAGAATTGCCGGGATCAGAAAGCTTGCTTTTCGTATCTGACCCAGCTTCCTTATCAGCAAAAGTTCAATTTCAGAAAGCCCTTCCCTGTAACTTTTTGTCCTTGAAAACCGCTCCACTTCCGCGGTGTGAACCAACAGTTTCCTCAGGCAGGATTCCATCATATTTGAATAATACATGCCGCCCTTCTCCAACCGGTCCATCAGCTTCTCCTGCTCGTCCATCTGGAGAAGGTTCAGTAATTGTCGTTGGTACTTGACGGTATTTGGGATTTCCTCCTGGACATCCGCGACAATCACCTGCACTGCTATTTTCATTTGCGGATCTTCGAACTCCATGCTGCTCTGGGACTCATGCACAAACCTCTGCATGGTCTCCACCAGACCCTGTAGCTGAAACGTATGGACAAGGAGCCTTTCAACATATTTTTTCTGGTGAACCTGTAGGAGCTTTTCCAGGGATTCCTGGGCTTTGGCGCTTTGGGTAAAACCGACCACATCGGGGTCGTTGTTTATGGCTTCAGACCCAATTCTTGTCCGGAGCGTCAGCCCATCCAAGCTGGTTAATCTGCTCAAAGCCACATAGACCTGACCCGGGGCGAAAGCCTTTCCCACGTCGATGATGGCTCTGTCAAAGGTCAGGCCCTGGCTTTTGTGCACCGTCACGGCCCAGGCCAGCTTCACCGGGTATTGTTCGAAGCTGCCGATGACCTCCTCCACCAATTCCTTGGTTTCTTCATTCACCACATATTTTTTATTTTCCCAAACTTCCCTTTTTAGAACGTATTCCCCTCCTGTATCCGCCATGCCTACGGTGATTTCCCCCTTGTCGATGGATTTTACTTTGGCCATTTTACCGTTAAAAAATGCTGCCGAGCCACTACTGTCATTCCTGATAAACATGATCTGGGCGCCTTCCTTGAGTTCCAGTGTCTTCGGCAGCGGGTAGAGGCTCTCAGGAAATTCATTTTCAATAATCGCTTCAAAGTAATGGGACTTGCTTTTGAGGTTGTCCAATTCTTTGCGGTTATGTCCGTCAGCGATATAATTATGGGTAGTCAGGGTAATGGTATCCTTTAAAGCTTTGATTTCGTCGGGCGCCTTGTAGAAATTGTTTAAAAAGGCGATGTCTTCCCGGGTGATCCGGTTTTCCCTCAGCCGGTTGAGAACCGCGATAAAATTATCGTCTTTTTGTCTGAATATCTTGTCCAGTTCCACGTACACCATTCCCGACTGTTTCAATGCCTGCGCCTCAAAAAAATGCATGCATTTGTAAAATCTCCCCAGAGCCTGCCACTCCTGATCCTTTACAATCGGCGGAAGCTGAAACAGGTCACCGATCATCAGCACCTGCGTGCCTCCAAAAGGCTCGGTGAAATTGCCTTTGGCGCTCCGCAACCGGTAATCTATGGCATCCAATATATCGGCCCTGAGCATGCTGACTTCATCTATAACAAGCAAGTCAAGCGTGCTAAGGACCTTTCTCCTGGCCAGGTTCAGCGTATGTCTTTTCGCCAGCGTGTTCTGGGTATAAAATCCATAACTCCCAAAATGCCCCTCCGGCTCCCTGGTAGGCAGGTAGCTGCCCAGCGGCAAAAGAAACTGGGAATGTATGGTCACCCCTTTGGCATGCAGGGCGGCTATACCTGTAGGCGCCACGATGATGTGGGTCTTGTGGGTAAGATCCGTTAGTTCTCTGAGAAAGGTGGTTTTTCCCGTGCCCGCCTTCCCGGTCAGAAAAATGGGGCTGTTGGTGCTGTTAACAAAATGCGCAGCCAGCTTTAACCTGTCTGTTTTCAGCATTTCCATAGGTTAAATTTAAGAAAAAATACCTTTCAATCCCTAAAAGGCCTATAGCAAAAGCAGCAAAAATGGCAACATAAAACTGCCATCAAGTTTCCTTCTGATCGCATCCTTATGCCTATCCCTCTCCAGAAACGCAATGGCATGCACCAGGGCGATCAGCAGTAATATGCTAATATGCATATAGGTAAATGAACCTAGCCAAAGATAAAAGGAAGCGATATAACCCAACATCAGAATCAGGATAATTCGCAGAATCTTGCGGGACTTCGGTTCACCCAGCCTTAGCGCCAGTGAATACAAGCCGTCTTTTTGATCAGTTTCTCTATCGAGAATTCCGAGATAAGCGCTGTTGAACCAGGCAACCAATACATAGGCACTTCCCAGCCACCAAAAATCAGCCGGTACAAGCTGGGATTCCCTATGGAAAAAAGGGGCCAACATTATTCCCCCTACATAAAGTGTGGCAATGAATATTTCCTTTAGAAAAGCCCATTGACGGGGTCTGACTTTAAACAAAATAAAAACCAACAGAATTAATGCGCCCAAACCCAACCCCAGTCCGATAATATATTTTATCCTAAGCATGATCAGCGCCAGGATTAAGCCAAGGCAACCCATAACCACCAACAAAATGCTCAAAGCTTTGAAATGTCTTTGATGAAACGCGTGCCGGAAGGTACTTGCCTGGCTGCCGATTTGCCTGGCGTCCAATAAATGGTCGAAAGTATAGATGCACCAAACGGCCAGACCCAGAAGTACATATAGGATAATATTCAGCTCCGCTCCTACCAATCGGGCAAAAAACAGCATTCCCGCACATGCGCCCAGAACAATATCTATGGAAAGCGTTTGGAGGTAAACATACACCCTTCTGAAAGAAGCTGTTGCCATGTAGGACAAATATAAAAAGTACCATCGGAATTTAAACCAAATCATCCGGTTCTATCCCGTCTAACGCCAGGTCCGGCCTAAAAAAGTAAACATCCGGCGTCTAAAACGAAAAAGCGCCTGCTGTTACCGCAGGCGCTTTTTTTGTTGGAAATGCTTATGATTATTAGTTATTGCCAAGGGCTTCAGCGCCTGCGACAATTTCCAGAATTTCGTTAGTAATGGCTGCCTGACGGGTCCTGTTGTACACAAGTTTCAGTTCTCTCAACAGTTCGCCGGCATTGTCCGTCGCTTTGTCCATCGCCGTCATACGCGCGCCATGTTCGGACGCGTTACTGTCCAGGATGGCTTTGTAAAACTGGATCTTGAGCGAATTGGGCACCAGCTCCTCCACAATGTATTCTTTTGACGGCTCCACGATGTAGTCGGTATCGGCCGTCCCGGCACCTTCTGGGCTGACGGCTTTCTGAATGGGCAAAAACTGTTCAACCTGCACAAGCTGTGTGGAAACGTTTTTAAACTCATTGTACACCATGACCACCTGGTCATAGGTTCCGTCAATAAAAGCCTCCATCACATATTCCGCCGCCTCCTTTACATTTCCGAACGACACATCGGAAAACACCTGAAAATAATCCGTGATCAGCTTAAAATCCCTTTTTTTGAAAAAGTCCATGGCTTTTCTTCCCAAAGGCATCACCGTCACGTTCTTACCCGCAAAATGGGTATTGATATCCACCATGGTAGCCTTCAAAATATTAGAATTGAAAGCTCCGCAAAGACCCTTATCTGAAGTCACGGGTATGACCAGCACATTTCTTACTTCCCTTTCCTTGGCAAATTCAATCTCAAAGCTACCTTCCATACCGGAAGATATATTGTTGAGTATAGCAGTTAACTTCTGTGAATACGGCCGCATCTGGATAATCTTGTCCTGGGCCCTCCGCAGTTTGGAAGCAGCTACCATTTTCATTGCCTTGGTAATCTGCTGGGTGGAATTAACGGAATTTATCCTCTCTTTTACTTCCTTTAAATTGGCCATTCTATTATTCTAAGCAGATAATATTTCTCGTTTCCCTGCACAAGAAAATTTATTTTTTAGCATACTTGGGAGCAATTTCCTTAGCCGCCTTTGAAAGCAGATCGCCGGCAGTATCTATATCGCCTTTCAGGATTGCCTGTAATGCCTCAGGATAATGACTCGTCAGCAACGCGTAATAATCCTTTTCAAATGAGC
>DATGOS010000531.1:0-3912 GCA_035305725.1 Cyclobacteriaceae bacterium | reverse complement strand
TCAGGGTGGGCGACTACCGGTAAGTGACACTTTCATAGAAGACGGGTCCTACCTGCGCCTGAAAAACATTACCCTTGGCTACACTGTGCCTTCGATTAAAGGAATCAGAAACCTTCGGGTGTACCTCAGTGGGAATAACCTGTTGACGATTACCGGATACAGCGGGTTTGACCCCGAAGTAAATTCCTATGGAGGCTCAAATACCACCATTGGGGTTGATAACACAGTATATCCTCAGGCACGTTCAATTATAGTAGGTGCCCAACTGTCTTTTTGAAAATCTAAAAAAATTAAAATGAAAGCTATAAAATTACTTTGTGTTTTCGCGATTCTCGCCTCCTGCCAGGACTTGGATGAAACAGTGTATTCCTCAATATATACGGAAAACTTTTATAAAAATGCAGCTGACGCTGAAAAGGGCTTGTTGTCTGCGTATGGTGCGTTAGGATCTTTAGGTGGCGTACCTGTCATGCTGCTGGTTCCTGAATTTAGTGCGGATCAGTTGTATCCCAGGCCAGTGGTAGGCCGAAACACCTTAACACAGTTTTCCTATGATGTAAATTATACCGCGCAGCAGACTGCCGGGCGGGTATCGGAGTCGCCTCAGTCTATTTGGAGTTTCAGCTATCAGGGCATTGAAAATGCCAATTGGGTAATTGAAAAAGTTCCGGGAGCGACCATGGATGAATTGCGTAAAAGACAAATCATCGGGGAGGCCTATTTTCTTCGCGCGTATTATCATTGGTTGCTTGCAAAAAATTTTGGTGAAATACCGGTAAAAATAAGACCAAGTAATAGTGAAGAGGAGGCTATTGTTGGGAAAAGCCCGAAAAGTGAGGTTTATAGGCAGATTTATGAAGACTTGGATCATGCATCAGAAGCAGGTTTTTTATCATTCCCTGCCGTGGATGATGGCCGCCCTTCTAAAGAAGCCGTGGATGCGCTATACGCAAAAGTAGCCCTTTATAATGAAGATTGGCCGCTCGCGCTGGAAAAATCCGAAGCGGTAATAAATTCGGGAAAATATACCTTGATGACCAATGTAAGAGACTTATACGAGTTGGAAAAGGAAGACGAGGCCAGGGCGGAAAATATTTGGGCTTTCGAGGGGGACAGAACCACACCGGGCCGCGGCACGTCGTTTAATCGTCTACTGGGCCCTCCCGGAAGTAATGCACCGGAATATGCACAAACTACTTTTGGTTCCGTATTCGCCTACCAGGCATTTTTTGACTCTTTTGATCCCAACGATACCAGAAGGTCGCTTTTGGATACCAACTATGTTGATAAGAACGGTGGGATAGTCGCACAAAAGGATATAACACCCATTACGCAAAATGCCGTACTGATTGAAAAATATATGGATCCAATTGAAAACGGTCCCGGAAATAACATTCCGATCCTAAGGCTGGCGGATGTCTACTTAATAGCAGCTGAAGCTGAATTTAGAATGAATGGGAGTTCGCAAAAAGCACTTGATTATTTGAATACAGTGCGCCGACGCGCCTTCGGCGTACCCCTTGACAGCCCGTCGCTATATGATCGAACGGTGATTACCTTAGACGACATATTGCAGGAAAGGTCTTGGGAGTTTTTTGCGGAAGGCGACCGTTGGTATGACTTGACGCGTACCGATCAGTTTTTGATAGTGATTCCCGACGCGGTGAACGAAGTATTTCCCTCCAGACCGGTGCAGGCCAAACATAAATTCTTTCCCATACCTGAGGAAGAAGTAAACGCCAATCCCAAGCTGTCGCAGAATCCGGATTGGAATTAATCATGAAGGAATTTTTAATTTAAAAAACCTAACTAATTTTGATTGTAATGAAAGAAAACAGACGCACCTTTTTGAAGGCTTTTGGGCTGGGTTCGGGCGCTATATTGTCTAACCCCGGCTTTGCCTTTGACACCAGTGGAACAAATCTTGAAGATATTAAGAGCAACTTAGACGTTTTTGCACGTCGGCAGATGGAAACCGATGTGCTGATTGCCGGAGGTGGGATGTCAGGCATCTGCGCCGCACTGGCGGCAGCCAGAAACGGTGCCAAAGTGATATTGATTCAGAACCGTTCAAGGCTTGGAGGCAACGCGAGCAGCGAAATCAGGATGCATATTTCCGGATCAAGTACCCTCGGACAAGGTTGGAGAGAAACTGGCATTTTGGAAGAATTAATGCTTACCGAAGCCGCCGTGAACCAGCAGACATGCTACGAAGTATTTGATTATGTGCTATACGACAAGGTTTTCTCCGAGAAGAACATCACCCTGCTGTTGGATACCATGCTTTTCGACGTTTCAACGGAAGGAAATCGTGTCTCAATGATCAAGGCTTATTGTTCACAAACGGAAGAGCTGTATGAGATTAGTGCCAAATTGTTTTCCGATTGCACCGGTGACGGTACTTTAGCGGCCATCGCGGGGGCTGAATTTATGAGGGGTAGGGAAGCAAAATCAAAATGGAATGAGTCGCTGGGGCAGGACCAGGCTGATGATGTCACAATGGGAAGCAGTTTGATGTTTCAGGCACAAAAACACGATCGCCCCATGCCTTTTGTTGCACCATCATGGGCAAGGAAATATACCTTTACCGACTTTGTTCATCGGCGGATCTCCGCATACGACTATGGATATTGGTGGCTGGAATTGGGAGGACGAGTGGACATTGTGAAAGACATCATCAATGACGGACAACGATTAAGGGACGAGCTTATGGCAGTAATGTTCGGCGTATGGGATTATATTAAAAATTCCGGAAATCATCCCGACTCAGAAAATTGGGCATTATCCTGGTTTGGTATGATTCCGGGCAAAAGAGAAAGCCGGCGTATTGTTGGTGACTATATCATGGTTCAGCGTGACACCCAAACTGCCCCTTTATTTGAAGACCGGGTCGCCTACGGTGGATGGCCATTGGATGATCATCTTCCCGAAGGTATGGATGATACTTCCCAAAAACCAAACAGGGCTATCCATTTGAAAGGACCCTATTCTATACCCATGAGGTGCCTGTACAGTAAGAGCTACGAAAATTTATTTATGGCGGGTCGGAACATAAGTGTATCTCATGTGGCTCTCTCATCCTGTCGGGTAATGGCCACCTGTGCTACACTCGGACAGGCCGCAGGTACAGCCATGGCCTATTGCCTGGACAATTCCATTACGCCAGCGATTCTTTGCAATACCACCCAACATATTCAAAAATTGCAGCAAATATTGTTGCGCCAAGACCAGTCGATCCTGGGAGTACAAAATAACGATGAAAATGACCTTGCCAGGAAAGCTTCCGTACGAGCGTCCGACGAAGCTCCTGATCACCCAGCTTCCAAGGTAATTGACGGATATAACCGTGACGTTAGGGACGGAAACACACATCAATGGCAGGCAAGCATGAATGGAGGAGAACCCTGGATTGAGTTGAGTTGGGACAATGCGCAAACATTGAGTACGGTTGAATGCACTTTTGATACGGGGCTGAATCGGTATTTGCGCATATCGCCGTCGCAGGCTGTACTGGCAATGAACCAGGTAAGAGGACCTCAACCGGAAACCGTATCAGATTATAAACTGGAGGCAATACACAACGGAAAAACGGTTTATGAAAAGTTCGTGACGGGCAACTTTCTCAGGAAGGTGGTGCATGCTTTCCCGACGGTAAAGGCAGATGCAATCCGCCTCACTGTACAAAAAACACATGGGGATGAACTGGCAAAAATATTTGAGATCAGGTGTTATCGGTAGTGATTTAAGAAAAATTTATTTTAATTACCAACGGGGTCGGAACCGCTGTCGGACATTGGCCTTGATGACGGCGTACGCATTCATTGTTCCGATATTTTGGTCTATTTCCCAGTCCATTGAAGAACAGGTTTATCAACAAGATGAAGTTTTTATACATCAGGCAAAGGGTTCGGC